>JBDSIW010000386.1:0-9007 GCA_039917795.1 Verrucomicrobiota bacterium
CTAGTGGGAGAACGAAGGAGCTAAATTTCAGTCCATGGACGTCCCAAACTTTGCGGACTTAGGCCACTTCATATACCCGGGAGCTGGACTGTTCGTGACCATAAAAAATCCGATTGCGCCAAAATCCCCGCCATGTTCCAAAATTGTTTGCCACTCCGTAGCACCAAACACTCGTTCGCTGGTTTTACCCACATAAGAACGACCGGAACCCTCCTGCTTTTCGATCTCAACTAGGCTAAAACTGGGTTCTCCATAAGCAACAACTTTTTTATGGTTCCAATTAAACTCTGGCTGCAGCCGCAGTTCCAGCTCGTATCGACCATACAGATTAACACTAGCGATGTATCCCAACTTATGGTCTGCCGAATAGAAGCGATATGTTACTTCCGCGTCAGGATATTTCCGGACAAAACTTGAAAGATAGGGAGCCGTCGGTCGAGCCGAGTCGAGTGCGGTCACCATTGCCCTCGTCCTTCTACCGTTGCCAGAAAGCTCATTGTAAGCTACGTCGCAACCAACAAGGGTAGCAGGCACTGCCAACAAGATAGCCATTCGCATCACACGCATAAAATGGTATGCCCAAATTTTAATGAGCTGCGAAAGAGGCTTCCTTCGCGTCCTAATTTGGGTTTCACGGGGTTAGTTTAATCCCCGTTCCCCATTCCAGCGAGCCTTTTTGCCGGGGAATGGAAATCCTGCCGGGCGCGGAGCGCGGATGTGTGAGCCGCAGCAGATTCAACCTCAAAAGCGCAACGCACGAGCTTGGCCTTTACTCTTTCCCAAAACTGCTGCGGGTCACAGACCCCGCGCTCCGGGATACGACCAACCTTCATTACCTTTGTGCATTCCGGACTCTGCGTTCCTTCGATGAAGAAAAGAAACAGGATAAATCGCAAAGGCGTGGAGGCGCAGAGAACCGGACCTGGCTCCCGTTCCGAGGCTGGAAGATCGCTGGCTCGGCAGGACGGGCCAGCGAAATTCTTCTACCTTCGAAAAGCTGCACCAAGGTTTGACCGGGAATTCCTCAGCGCCTATGTTGGGTCGAACATGCTTTCCTGCCGCATCGCTTTCACTGCCCTGCTGGTCGTTCGCGGTTTTACCCAACCTGTCTCCGGGGTGATTCGCGATGGCGGGATCGACCCGGCCAATCTCGGCAAAGGCGATTGGATTTACTACATGAGCGCCGCGCGAGCGCAGTTGGGAGGAAATGTTGCGTCCGTGTCGAGCGACGCGTCCCTCTTCGCGTTCGAGAAAAGCCAGGGCATTCGCTACGTCATCGTGAAGGCAGGAACCGGCTCGACGAATTTCCCTTCCGCCGGCAGCCCGCAATTCACGACGAGTCTTGTCAATGCCGCGCACAACGCCGGTCTGTTGATCTTCGGTTACACACGTTCCTACGGCAGCAATATCCCGGGCGAAACCACGCTGGCCAATTATGTGTTCAATTGCGGGGCGGATGGATTTGTTTTCGATGCGGAGGGTGAATGGGAAACGCGCACGAGCAATCCGTGGATTACGAATGGTCCCGCGCAAGCCTGGGCGCTCTGCGGCGCGGTTCGGACGAACTGGCCGACGAAATTCATCGCGCACGCGCCGTTCCCGATCATCAGTTATCACTCGTCTTTCCCCTACAAGGAATTTGGCTATTGGTGCGACGCGGTCATGCCGCAGATTTATCATTTCGGCTGGGACAACGTGGAGAACTCGATCAGCGGCGGGATCAATTGGACTGATGGGCAGTGGAAAACCTGGCAGAGTGGACTGACGGACATGTGGACCAATTCCATCAAACCACTCGCGCCGGTGAACCATGTTTACGGACCCAACCCGCCGAACACGGGTGTCTCGCACATTCCGGACGGCAACGTGGGCGAGTTCGTCGATGGCCTGTCGTCGGATCCGAACACGGTGACTGCGGGCGGTTACAAGGGCGCGAGTTTCTGGCGCGCGGATTTGCATGGCTCGGCGCAATGGACCTACATCAAGGCGGCGACGATCGGGAATTTTTCCAACGTGGTGAACAACATCGTGATTGATAATCCATCCGCGACGAAGGTGGGCACGTGGAGCTCGGTGAAGATTTTCGGCGCGGGAAGTTTTTTCGGCACGACTGATAACAATCCGTTCGGGACAAATTATTTCGCGCGCACCAAGGGGACCGGGAGTTCGCATGTGCAATTCACGCCCAACATCGTGACGAACGGCGACTACGACGTTTACGAGTGGCATCCGACGGTGGCCACGAACGTGGTGGCGTCAACCAACGTGCCGCACCTCATCAATTTCAATGGTGGGTCAACGACCGTCGCGGTCAACCAAACCTCGAAGGCCGGCGCGTGGAATAAAATCGGGCGATACAATTTCGCGGCAGGAACATCCGGCAACATCCGCCTCACGGACAATCTTCCCGAGACCGGGACAACGGTGATGGCAGACGGGATTAAATTGATGTTCGCGCCACCGGCGTCGCTTCCACCTGCCCCGACGGGATTGGCTGCAACTGCGGTGGGGCTTTCGCAAATCAATTTGTCGTGGACAGACAACTCGTCGCTGGAAACGACGTTCGTCCTGGCTCAGGGAATTTCTTCCGGAGGTCCGTTCACGAATGTCGCGACGCTGGCCGGTGGAGTAACGACTTTTTCGCAGAGCAATCTCACGGACAACACAACTTATTATTTTGTGGTGCGGGCCGCGAACGCATTGGGAAGTTCGGCCAACTCCGTTCCAGCGAACGCGCGCACGTTCGCGGCGGCTTCGCCTGAACTGGATTTCACCCTTTTGCCGAGCGGGCAGACGCACATTGTTTTCGCAGGCAGTTCAAACGTCACGTATTGGGTGGAGCGCAGCACGAACCTGGTGGATTGGCAGCAAGTCACGAATATTTTCAGCACGAATGGGATGTTCGAGTTCCTGGATAGCTCTGGGGGCACCAATGAAATGTCGTTTTACCGCGCGCGCCGGTAGGTGATTAGCGTTCGGCAGTAACTCGAGACGCGCCCGGCGGAATCACAATTGAGCGGCGCAGAATCGTTCAAATTCGGCGCCGAAAAGATCGTTCACGTCGCGTTCAATTTCCGCTCGCGAAATCTGCCAGCCGGTTTCAAGGAGATCGGTGTATTTCTCCGTCAATACCCGACCAATAATTCTCTTGCTGTGCTGCCATTTGTAAATCAACTGGTCGAGCACCCGCGCATCGGAGTGTTGCGGCGTGATGCTCAATCCCAGCAGCTCGAATCGCAGGCGCGTGGTTTCCTCGATGAGTTCCGGGATATTCAGAAACCACCAGCAGCCGAAGATATGGAGGTTGCGGAACTTGCGCGCCACGACGCACAGTTCGTGTTGATTTTCCCGGGCCAAGACTGTGGCCAGAAATTTATTCTTTGGAAATTGCGCGCAGAGATTGGCGAGCGATTGCAGATCGCTCAAGCCCACGCCGTCTCCTGCGAGTTTCAATTGAGGATTCACCGCTCGCCGCACGCCAGGCATCACGGCAAAAGGCAGATTGAAATCGCGGCAGTGCGGCAGGATGGCTTCCTCGATTAACTTATTGCAGGAGTTATTTGCCGGGTAGGCGAACCCCGTGGGCAGCGACACCATCAGGTAGCGCGCCTGGATTTTCTGGGTCCACTCGACGAGAAATTTTCGCACGCCGGCAAAAGTTTTTTGCGATAGCGCCGGTGAGACGTCGTATCCCCAGCCCGCCAGTTTTGCCGCCGCTTCGGGCCAGGAGAGAAGCAGTTGATCAATGCGAAGCGCGGCTTTGAACCGCTCGTCGCGCGCAAAGCCTTTTTCCCAGAGCGGCCGTTCGAGGTCGTCAAAAGGCGAATTGGTCATGAACACGGTTTTCACGTTCGCGAGTTTCAGGCAGCGCGTTACGTGTTGGGAGGGCTTCTGGCTGGCGAACAGTTTGCGCAGGGCGCGCAAGTCGCGTTTGCGCACATCCATGCCCAACGCATTCAAGACGGTCAGCACCCCGCGGCACGCCTCGGAGATGGGCGAATGCTGGATAAACAGCGTATTCCAAATCATGCTGGCCTGGTCGGTTTTGGAGAGCGCCCAGAACTCATCATAGCCCAGGTCAAAATAACGAAAACCCTCGGCGACGAGGTAATGGTAAACCAGCAAGTCATCGATGCCCCAGAGGAGAAGTTTGCCGAACGCCGGGTCGTAAAGGTGCGTGTGAATGTCTGTAATCGGGGTGCTGGCAACGATTTTTTCCACCTGGGCTGCGAGCTGTTTCGTCCGCACGATCGAGGGTTTCATTGTGCGGGACGCTACAAAATCCAATGCGTACCTGTCATTCTATTTTTCCGGTGGAATCGACCGGGAGGCCGGAGGCGGATTCGCAAAATTATCCCGCTGCCCTCAGATCCAATCTTTAAATTTCTCCTGATACTTGTTGTAGAGAAATCCCAGCACGAGCAGCACCAGTCCGAGCGCCATGAAACTCAGGATGCGATAAATCGTTTCCAGCTTCCAAACGTCAGACAGGAAAACACGCGCCACCGCGCAGCCTAAAATGGCGAGGCCGCTCCAGCGATAAATTCTTTCCTTGAGCAGGAGGCCCGCCACGAAAAAGACTAGCGCCAGTCCCGCCCAGCTGGCGGTCAGGAAAAAGTGCGCGCCCTGCGAGGTCTGCGTGACCAGGCGAGAGAGATAAATCCAAAACAACACGGCGCCCGTGACGATGGTGGCCGCGTGAATCTCGGGTGTGATTAAAGGAAATTTTTCCGGGTGCCGCCTGGTCAGTTGCTGCAGCGCGGGAAGAACAAGGAGCGCAAGGAAACTTGGCCAGTGGAAAATCATCTCACGATGGGGGGAGCGGACCAGGAAAACTCCGAGGCCCGCCAGAAATAAAACGGCGCTGAAGAAAAACATCTCACGATTCTGCAACCAGGCGGCCAGCAGGAAAATCGCCGTGCCCAGAAGCATCAACACCCAGAATTGTTCGTAGGGCGGAATGTATTGATAAACCCACGCCAGAGTCATGAGCAATGCCGTCCAGCGATAAATGGCGGTGAAGCTGATAACGGTTTTTGCCGCGCTGGTTTCCGCCCACGCGAATCTCCCCAGTGTCCCGCCAATTAGACTCAACGTGACGATCGGACTCAGCGCCAGATACCAGGTTAAATTGATGGAAGTGAGCAGCGAGAAGAACGATCCGATGCTCAAAAACATGACGATCTGCGCCGTGGCCGCCAGCAGCCAGAATCGCGTGACGATTCCGTAAATCGTCAGCGCGACGGCCAGCAGGCAGGTCAACGCGACCCAGACTTCGGGAGTGAAAATTGGTTTGAGCCAGATCACCAAAACTCCCGTGACCGCGAGCGCGTAAAATCCCAGAAGCAGATTGCGAACGTCCATCGACACCGCCACCCGCTTTTGACGTTGCCACCAGTGGCTTAGCGCGAGCGTTGCCACGATGAGAATGGCTGAGTTCCACCACGGGGAATGAATCGGTTTGTAGGTGCGTTCGCCGATCCAGAAAAGTTGCGCGAAAATTAAATAACTCTGGCCAAAGGCAACCAACTCTGGTGTGCGCATCAGATAAATCGAAGCGGTGAACAGAAGAGTTTCAATCGCCAGGACGGGGGCCAGCGATTCGCGCGGGCAATTCTCCCAAGTGGTAATCATGCCGAGCAACAGCGCCAGCAGGACAAAATAAACGGACGGCGGATGGAGAACGGTTTTGCCTTCGGTGCCGGTGAATTTGCGGCGCGCCCAAAACGCGTTAAAAAGCAGCAGGCCCGCGATGGCGCAACCGGTCAGGATTTCCGGCGCTGCAACCATTCCGGAGAATCCCCAAAGTGTCGCCAGCGCCGCCGCGACGTAGGCACCAGCTTGCAGGAAAAGATTTCCTCGCGCTGAGCCGAGGATAAAAAGAACGACACTTTCGGCAGCGAGCACCAGCGCCAGGCGCAGGCCGGAGAAATAACTGATGATGCCCAGCGTCACCAGCAGGAGCCCTTGGGTGAGGTAACCGTTTTTCACCTCGGCGTCTTTGGCCAACACTCGTCTGGCCAGCCAGGCTAAACCGATGAGCACGGCGCCAAAGCCAATGGAAAATTTCCAGAAGTTGCCGTGTTGAACGCGATACATGGAAGCAACCACCAGACCGAAAAAGGCGGAATTGTTGAGCGTCAGGAAAGGCACGCGAAAACTTTTCGTTGCCGCTTCTTCGCGCGAAAGAAAAGTCGAGGCGGTAAACACAACCCAGTAACCGGCGAGGAACCAATTGCCCTTCCACACTTCCTGTGTGCGCCAGCTCCAGAGCCAGCCTTCACCGCTGTAAAACCGCCAGAAAACAAACGCCACATAGGTTGCGACCAGACTGGTGAAAGAGAGCCGAGTCCAGCGATTGCGCAGCAAAAAGAAAACCGCCGCGACGGTTAGCAACAAATTGGAGTAAAGTGTAAACAGGCCAATGGTGGTGATGATGGAGGTGTAATAGGCGAGGCCAATGGCGAACAGGGCCAGCACCTCGGATTTCTTTCGGTCAGCGATCCAAACGATAAACGCCGTCCAACCGAGCAACAATGCGCCGTCCAAGACGGCGTTGGAAATGACCCGGAGGTTCGCAACGTGATGCGCGGCGTAAGTCGTAAAATAGACAAGGGCAAGTCCACCAGCGAACAACACTTGTCCATAATTCCGGAGCGATTCCTTCGGTTGCTTTCGTTGCAGAAAAGTTCCCGCGCCCAGCAAAAGTCCACTCGCGCCGTACATGAGCAGCACCTTCCCCAGCGGCCCGAGGTGGCCAAAATAATTTTGGTAAGCGTAACGGGCAAAGAACACGGTCCACGTCAGCAGCAGAACGATCCCAACGCGAACGAGCCAATAAGTTCCTAACCGCATTTCGAACGAGCCTTTCGCGTCCGGGGCGGCGGCAGGCGGCTTCGAAATTTCTGGAGGAATCCGCCGCACGAAAGGTTTTTGTTCCGGAGAAATCGATGGGGTGAGCAACTCCGTAGTGGCAGCGGGAAGGTTGGTTTGCGTGATGAGCGGCGGAACCGCGCCCACGATTTCAGGCACCACAAGTGGTTTCGGTTTTTCCAAAGGGGGAGAAGGCTGCGCCTGCGAGGTCGGGAGGTGGATTGGATCGGACGAGGCAAGATCGGGAATTGGCAACGCCGGGATTTCCACTGGGCGAACGGAATCGAGTAGAGGTGGCGTGTGCGCCGCGAGCTGGTTTTGCAGCCGATCAATCCGCGAGCCCAATCCATCCAATTGCTGGGCCAGCAACTGGTGAAGTTGTTTCAGCCGGTCCAGCTCGGAACGTTCCTGCTCATTCATAATGAAACTCTGCCGCGCACGACTATGCGCACCTGTCGGCCATTGGCGAGATTCGAATTGCCGTCGTGACCACAGGAAAACCTTTCTGACATCCTCCCAAAAGTTCTTAAGACTTGACCGGTGAACCGGCGCTCCGCATTTTTTGGCGTGCTCCGAAAACTCCTCTGTTTGTTTCTGTTGAACGTCTCTCTGATAGTCTCGTTCGGAGCGGAACCGCAACGGTCAGTCATTCAAATCATCACCTTTACCCAGGAGCCGGAATGGGATTCGCCGTGGCGTTTTGAAGCGGTCCGGCGCAGCGGCGGAACGGGTTTTGTGATCAAGGGCAAACGCATCATGACCAACGCGCATGTCGTGAGCTGGGCGCGGCAGATTATGGTCCGCCGATTCCAGGATCCGCGCCCCTACGTGGCGAAAGTGCGTTTCATCGGGCATGATCTTGACCTCGCCGTTCTCGAAGTGGAGGACGAACATTTTTTTGACGGCTTGGAGGAACTCGAATTTGGCGAGCTTCCAAAGGTCCGATCCACGGTCGTGACTTATGGTTATCCCGCCGGTGGCGAACAAATTTCTTACACGCGCGGCGTGGTTTCGCGTATCGAAGTGCAAGGTTACGCCCACGCCGGCAATCGGTCGTCCCTCGCGGTGCAAACGGACGCGGCGATTAATCCCGGGAACAGCGGCGGGCCGGTCGTGCAGGATGACCTCGTGGTGGGCGTCGCTTTCCAAGGTTTGTCCGGATTGGAGAACACCGGATTTTTTATTCCACCGCCCGTCATCCGGCATTTTCTCAAGGATATCGAAGACGGCACTTACGACGGCCTGACCACCACGGGCATCCGGCTCGTTCCGCTCCAGAATCCAGCCTACCGCCGCTACCTGAAACTGCCCGACAACGACCTTGGCGCCCGCGTGGATAGTCTGCTGCCAATTCCAGCAACCGAGAAAATGCTTCGGCGCGACGACGTGTTGTTGCAGGCCGGGCCTTATGCTATCGGAAGCGATGGGACGGTGGTATTTGATGGGAACCGGGTCTCGGTCGCGACGGCGTTTCAAATGGCGCAGCAGGGCGAAAGTCTTCCGGTAAAAATCTGGCGGGATGGCAAGGAAATGGACCTCTCCTTTCCCAGTGCGGTTTTCGAAGGCGACCGGCTCGTCGGCAACCAATACGATGCATTGCCGCGCTATTTCGTTTACGCGGGACTCGTGTTCACTCCCGTGAGCCTGGATTACCTGAAAACATTTGGCCGAAACTGGCGCGACTCCGCCAATGCCGAGATCGTTTACGAATTGTTTTATCGCCGCTATGAATCCCCGGAAACTGCGCGCCCCGAGCCCATCGTCCTCGCGTCCGTTTTGGCTCATCCAGTCAACGCCAATCTCAAGACCGCCAATCGCGCGCTGGTCGATAAAATCAACGGTATCCGGATCGACCGTCTCACTGACGTGGTCCGCGCGTTTGAGTCCGTGACCAACACCCATCACGTGATAGAGTTCCTGCCCAATCACGCGTTCGAAGCGCTCAATCGCGCGGAGGCCGATGCGGCCCACACCGAGATTTTGAAAACCTACAGCCTTCCGAAAGACCGGCGCTTATGACAATCCGATCCCTGCTCTTAACCACGGTAATTCTAGCGCTGGCTTGCGACTCCAGCATGGGCGCGTCTTCCTCAGCCAATCGCGAACTCGAACGCTCCGTCGTTACGCTCGATAT
>JBDSIW010000387.1:0-3068 GCA_039917795.1 Verrucomicrobiota bacterium
TGACCCGCTGGATTGAATAAATAGACCGCGCCGCTTTCGCCCGAAAGCGAACTGCCGAGGTTCAGTGGTCCAACCGCATTCGTCTGCGCCGGTCGAGAGCCATCGCACCAAACCACCAGATACCCGCCCGCGGCCAACGTCATGGATGGAAAAATCCATTTCCCCGCGTTGGCGGATGCTTCGCTCAAACTCATTCCTGCCAGGTTTACCGCGGTGCCGCCGGCATTATAAATCTCAATCCAATCCGCATTGCCGCCCCAAGGGTCGGTTGTGACGCCTTCATTGCGCGCGAGGACTTCGTTCAATTGCAGACCGCCAGCAGTCAGGAGAAAATTATTTGTGCCCGGGCTCGCGCTCCCTGGAAACGCCAGCACGGTTCCGCTGCCGTTCGGAAAACGCCCTTCCGAAACTCCCTCGGTTTGCGCCCCGTAGGAAATGCCATCCAGCGCTGTGCCAAAGGCGTCGTAAAGAGCAATCGTCCCACCGGCGGCTGGCAATTTAAAATCGACCTGATCCGCTCCGGCTTTTTCATCCGCGAAAAAGCGCAGATACTCACCGGGTGCAAGAAACGACAATGCCGCGATTTGGAAAATCGATTCCGCGGTCCCAACGTAAAGTCCGCGCAGCGCCACGATTTGCGGGGTGGGATTATAAATTTCAAACCAGTCAGGTTGGCCCACCGCAGAGTTCGCGAGCCATTCGTTGATCTTCAAACCAGAGGGAGTTCCTGCTGCGAAAGTAGCGTTGGCCGCACCAGGCGTTGAGGCGGTCAGTTGCCAACTTGAGCCGATGCGACCAATGGAAAGATCGGCGAGCTGATGCCCAAAGGTGACCGCGTCGATGCGATTGGTTTGCGCGTCAAAAAGTTCAACGGTTTCCCCGTCGGTGCTGAGAGAAAAGCCCGTGTGCAAACCAGGCGCCGTCGTTGCCGCGTCACAAAAAACGATGAGATAACCGCCTGCGGGAATGGTGGTGCTGGGCAAAATATATTTTCGCGCGTTGCCATCGTCGGTCAGGCTCCAGCCCGAAAGGTTGACCGGAGCGGCACCGGTGTTCGCGATTTCCAACCAGTCGGGAAAAGTTCCGCCATTTGCCAGAGAAGCGACGTTCCGCGCCATGACCTCGTTGAGCCGCACATTCGGCAAAGCCGGCGCGGCGGATTGGATGCCGGGTGTTCCGTTGGCAGAACTGCTCAAACGCCAGTTCGCCGGATCATCCGGATCGCCATTGATGTCGATGAGTTCGATCGAGCGGCCACTCAGCGTGTTGGGCCAGCCATTCGTGGCCGAGTAATCGACGGAAATAATCGTTCGCCCGGCGGTGTCCTTGAGAGCGATACGCTCACCGCTGTTATCAAGTTGGCCGCTATAATATCCCGTCACCGTCACACCGGGATACCGGGTCGCCCAATCGGTCGGGCTCGAATTATTCGCGAGAATCGCAATTGCGCCGGGTTGCAAAATTGAGCCCGCCGGAAAGGAGAACGTGATTCCGACGAAACTATTCCCGCTTAAATCCAACGCCGTGCTTCCCACATTTTTCAACTCCAGAAATTCGTAGGCGCCCCCGCCGGTCGGGCGATACATAAGCTCTGTGATTCGCACCGGCACCAGAAGTTGCGCGACGGTGAACGTCCCGTCGTTCAATGGGCTCCACGCGCTGCCATTGAGTGCGCGAGCCTTGATCGTCACGCTGCTGGTTAAAGAAAGAGGTGTTCCTGTGTAAACAGCCGCCCCTGGCGCAACTGCACCGGTATAAGCGACGCGCGGATCGGTTCCATCAGTCGTGTAATAAATTGCTCCAGCCGGCGCGGCCATGGTGAGGCCGAATCCTGCGGGAACGTTTCCACTGGCTTGGTTGAAAACCGGGGCCTGAGTTCCATAGGCGTCGGGAAAAAGAAGTTGCGTCCGGAATTGCCCGAGCACCACCGCCGTCCGGCCTGGCAGATAGGTGTTTTTCATCCAGTTCAGCTCGTTGACGAAATCCACATTTCGCGTGAACGGATTATTTTCCCGGCCCGGCGCGGCGTCGCCCCAGCGCGCGGATTCCAAAACCATGGCGAGGTCCACTTCCGCCGCGCGCTTCAAGTAAAGCGCTCCCGGTTGATTATTCCACGGCAAGGCGGGATTTACTGCCGGCGCGTTGGTATTAACAAAAAGCGCTCCACCGGTGGAGCAAAGGCGTTGCAGATGATCGGCAAATCGTTGGCGATACTCGGCGTTGTTGCGCAGAAAACTATGAATGCTCGTCGGCGTGCCGGTGTGATTATAACCCGAGACATTTTCGCTCATCGATTTCATGGTGTATTCCGCATCCCAGACCTGGAACGTGAAACCAGCCCCCGCCACGCGACGGCGCGATCCATACCAATTGTGCATCGACCAATCGGTGTTGCCCGCCCAGATGTTGACGATCATGTAGTCGATGAAACGGTCGATATCGAGATACTGGCGAAGCTGGTCGTATTGTGCGTTGCTGGAAAGGCCGCTGTTCACCAGGGACATCATCGAGTTCCAGGCGACGGTATCGCCATTGATGAGTTCCAACGCGCCCTCGGTATTGCGAATCACGTCGTACTCCGAGTCGGCCCCGTCAAAATATGCCGAAGCGAATTGTTGATCCGGCTTTTCGTGCAGATAGCAAACTCCCCAGAAAAGCCCGTTCAGGAAAAGATTCACAAACCTGCCGTGCGTCGCGGGCGAACCGGCGGCGAGTTGCAGGTCGCTGACAAATTGGTCGCGAATATATTGGGCGCGGTAGGCGAGCGAATCCATGCGATTGTGCCAGGTAAGATTACTCCCGGCATCCACCACCAACGTGTTGAATTTGGTTCGGACAGAATCATCGAAAACGCGACTATTCAGTTTGCCGTCGTATTCCTCGTTGAAGAACAATCGAAGCGAATGTTTCCGGGTCCGGTTTGGATCACGACTCGTCCCCCCCTGGATTCGCAATCCGGCATCGATTTGAAATCCGGAACTGCCATCCGGCATAATCAATTCCGCTGAGGCTGCGCGTTCCCAGGCCTCGCGTTGTGAAGGAACTGGATTTGGATTGGCGTAAATTCC
>JBDSIW010000388.1:0-3257 GCA_039917795.1 Verrucomicrobiota bacterium
TCGCCGCATTGATCGGAAATCCGACAAAGTTCATGAAGTTGCATTGACGCCCAATTCACTTTTGGCCAAAATCACGGGCGAACGGATCTTGGGCGTGAACAGCACGCATCATCAAGCGGTCGGCCGGGTGGCAAAACCGCTTTGGGCCACCGCCAAAAGCGTGGATGGCATTGTCGAAGCAATGGAGTTGAAAGACACGGCACTGTTGCCGTATTTATTGTCGGTCCAATTTCACCCGGAACGTTTAACGGATCGTTACAAAGAGTTCATAGGGATATTCAAAAGCTTTGTCTATTCTTGCGCAGGCAGAGTCGAAAAAAAATATGAAACATAAAGTGATGGTAGTCGAGGATACGCCCGAGATCCGGGATCTGGTTTGCGTGATTTTGAAAACAGCGGGCTACGAACCTCTGCCCAAATGCAACGCCGCCGAATTAAAGACCTCCTTCACCGGGAATGAACCCGACATCATTCTCCTCGACCTCGCCCTGCCCGACGGCAACGGCATGGAGTTGCTGCCCCTAATAAAGAAACAGTGGCCCGACACGCAGGTCATTGTCCTCACCGGCAAAGCGGATTTCGACACCGCAGTTGAGGCGACCAAACGGGGCGCTTATTCTTTCCAGCCAAAACCGTTCGATGCCAAAACACTATTGTTTACTGTCGAGAAAGCCCTGGAGCATCGGCAAATTGTTTTGGAACGGCGCGAAGCCATTTTCCCCATTTTCCAAAGTGCCTCGATGCGAAATGTGGTTCGCACCATTGAGCGGGTTGCACCGAGCGATGTTTCGATTCTGATCACAGGCGAAAGCGGCACCGGTAAGGAAGTGATCGCGGATTTGATCCACAAGCTAAGCGCCCGAAGCAAAGGGCCGCTTGTCAAAATCAACTGCGCTGCCTTGCCGCGCGAATTGATCGAGAGCGAATTGTTTGGCTCGGTCAAAGGCGCTTACACCGGAGCAAACGCGGATCGCGACGGCCTCTTTCGCCAAGCGGAAGGCGGCTCGTTGTTCCTCGATGAAATCTCGGAAATGCCGATCGACACGCAAAGCAAATTGCTGCGCGTGCTCCAGGAAAAAGAGGTCCGCCCGGTCGGCGGCAAAGTCAGTTACAAAAGTGATTGTCGCATCATTGCCGCTACCAATCGCCCGACGGAACTCGCCATCAAGGAAGGCAAACTGCGTGAGGATTTATTCTATCGCATCAGTGCGATCTCGGTTGATCTCGCACCGTTGCGCGACCGGCGCGAAGACATCCTGCCACTGGCGACCACTTTCCTTAAGCGTTACGCCTCGCAGGCTGACCGCAACATCACCGGCTTCAGCGTTCCCGCCGCCGAGATGCTCAGAACTTTTGACTGGCCAGGAAATATTCGCCAGCTCCAGAATGAAATTCAACGCACCGTCCTGATGTGCGAAAACAACGTGATCGACGTCCAGGATTTGTCGATCACTACCGTAATGAGCCAGACCGAGGTGGAAGATCTGACCCTAATGGAAGCGATGGAGCGGAACACCATCGAAAAAATTCTCAAGGAAACAGGCGGCAACAAATTGGAAACCGCCAAGCGCCTTGGGATTGGCCGCCAGACGCTCTACAACAAAATCAAGGTTTACGGGATCGAGACCTGATTCTGATTTCCTCGGGATGCAGGTTCAAACCAGTTTCGCGAGTGCTTCAAAGAAAAAGTCTGAATCCAGGTTGATCTCCCGGCAACCGTGCGGGAATTTGGGGCGCATGCCAGTCAGCTTTGAAGACATCCGGGCCGCAGCAGAACGAATCAAAGGCCGCGTCGCCGTCACTCCCTGTTCACCTTCCATCGCACTCTCGGAGGCGACCGGCGCAAATATTTTCTGCAAATTGGAACAGTTGCAGCGCACCGGTAGTTTTAAAGAACGGGGAGCCTGCAACGCTCTGCTGCAACTCAGCACGTCACAAAAAAAGAATGGCGTGATCGCCGCTTCCGCGGGAAATCATGCGCTCGGCTTGTCGTATCATGGAAAACTTCTCGGCATTCCGGTGACAGTGGTTATGCCAGTAACGGCGCCTCTTACCAAAGCGACAAATTGCCGGCACTTCGGCGCAACCGTCATTCTCCACGGGGAAACCATTGATGAGTCCCGCGCTCACGCCGACGAGATTTTGGCGCAACACGGCCAGACCTACATCAACGGCTTTGACGATCCCGCCGTGATTGCCGGCCAGGGAACGATGGGCCTGGAAATCATCGAACAGGTTCCAGAGTTGGACGCGATCATCGTGCCGATCGGCGGCGCGGGCTTGATTGCGGGAGTTGCGCTGGCGATCAAATCGTTGAAGCCGTCGGTGGAAGTCATCGGAGTCGAACCTCGCCGGGCAGCCAGTTTCACGGCGGCGCTTCAAGATGGAGAACCCGTGCGAATCAAGATTTCACTCACGCTCGCGGATGGGCTGGCGGTGCCCCAGGTGGGAGCGAATGCTTTTCAAATCGCGCGAGAACATGTCGATCGTGTGCTTCTGGTGGACGAGCACGATATTGCGCTCGCGATTTTGCGCCTGGCAGAACTGGAGAAATCCGTGGTGGAAGGCGCGGGAGCGGCGCCTTTGGCTGCTTGCCTGGCAGGGTTGGTTCCTGAGCTAAAAGAGCGCAATGTGGTTCTCCCACTGTGCGGCGGGAATATTGACACAAATATATTCGGCCGGGTTTTGGAACGCGGCTTGGTTTCGGACGGCAGGCTTTGCCGGTTCTCGACCAGCATCAGTGATCGTCCGGGCGGACTTTCACGGCTTGCAACCGTGATCGCAGAAGAAGGAGCCAGCATCGTGGACATCGCGCACGACCGTGCATTCGGCAGCGACGATATCAATCTAGTCACCGTCCATTGTATCGTCGAAACCCGCGATCCGGCGCACATCCAATCGCTTTACGCGCGGCTTGCTTCGAGTTTTCCAAACGGAAATTTGCGCACTTATTTTAGCGGTTCATCCTGATGAAATCAGGATCCTAAAATGTCCTGGTGGAAATCGGCGGAGGAGTCTGGCGCGTTTCTCGGTCTCAAACCGCCTTTGTTGTCTCAAGCAACCGCGGTCAGCCCAATCCTATTTTCGTTGGCAACGGCAAATTGAGCTTTCACCTGAGTGACGGTGTTCGCAACGGTGAGGCCATGTTTCTCGCGAAGGTAATCCACGGTCGTGGCGTGTTCGATGAAAACGTCCGGCCAGCCGATGCGCACAACAGGAGTGGCGATCTTTTTGTCCGCCAGGGATTCCAGCACACA
>JBDSIW010000389.1:0-2612 GCA_039917795.1 Verrucomicrobiota bacterium
GCGATCACCACGAGTAACTCGATCAGGGTGAAGCCGCACAATTTCCGGCGGCACTGGGTCATTGATTTCATAAACAAACGTTAGGGTAACTAGAGGCCCACGTAAAGGAGCCTCCATCGTATCAATAAACTTTAATGTTGGGCGCGGAGGTGCATGGCTACGCTTGCGGTTTGATTTTCTTCGGCTCCTTGCGCCTGCCCAAACTTGTGACTACAACTCAGACGACGCGAATGAAATCGTTTTCCACACCCGAAATCTTGCCGACGCATACCGCCGCTTTATTTGATACAGCGGTGAAACGCGCAGCGGAATTATTGCGCGCCGGCGAACTCGTGGCTTTGCCGACGGAAACGGTTTATGGCCTTGCCGCCAATGCTTTTGATGGAAGTGCGGTGGAAAAAATTTTTCAGGCGAAGGGGCGGCCCGCCCAAAATCCGATTATCGTGCATGTCGCAAGTCGGGAAATGGCGAAGCGATGTGTGGCGAGCTGGCCGGATCTCGCCAACAAACTGGCCGAAAGTTTCTGGCCGGGACCATTGACCCTGGTATTGCCTCGCTCCAATAAAATTCCGGATGGGGTGACGGCGGGAGGGGAAACCGTCGGCGTGCGCTGGCCGAGCCACCCGTTGATTCAAGCGGTGATTCGCGTCTGTGGATTTCCGCTCGCAGCCCCCAGCGCAAATCCCTCCAACCAAATTTCCCCGACCAATGCCGAACATGTGAGAAAAAGTTTGGGCAACAGAATTTCTTTAATTATCGATGGCGGACAATCGCAAGTGGGGATTGAGTCAACCGTCCTTGATTTGACCGTGCAACCGCCGCGTCTTTTGCGTCCGGGAATGATCCACGCCGCATCGCTCCTGGCCGTGACGGGTGAATTGACGCTGGGCTTGGGCGCCAGCGAAGAAATTTTGCGCAGTCCAGGATTGCTAAGAAAACATTATTCGCCAAAGGCCAGGCTCGTGATTCTCTCGTGGAAAGATGAAGCCGATTTGGCATTTCAAATCTCGAATTTGAAAACGCGCCCGCGCCCGCAGGACGCAGGTGTTACCCAGTCCGGTTCTCACTTCACCCTTGACCCCTCCCTTCTCGCGAAGATTCACGTCATCGCCCACACGCACATTCCGCTCCGCGAAAAAATGGGGCGTGTGTCGGTTATTCCCCATGATGCGGAAGCGTTCGCCCGCGCGATTTACGCCGTGCTGCATCAGTGCGACGAGGCAGGCGCGGAATTGATTGTGGTGGAAAGTTTGCCGAATACCGAGCCGTGGCATGCCGTCAGAGATCGATTGCAACGTGCCGCTGCCAGCTAATTCCGAACAAGCTTTGGCTTGTCGTGGCCAGGGTCGCGCAAAAGTTGACGAACCCTTTGAACTTAAGCAATCTCACAGACCTAATGAATTTTAAGAAACTTCTTTTGTTTTCAGCGCTCGCCTTCGTTTTCACGGCGAGTGCGCAAACAGAAACCAACAAGATTCGTTCGCTCGCCTTGGGGGAAGCAATTCAACTGGCGTTGGAACATAATCTGGATGTGCAGATTGAGCGGGTCAATCCGTTGATCTCGACGTTCAATTCGAGAGGTGCCTACTCCCCTTACGATCCAGTTTTTGGCGCCCGGGTGGATCGAAGATTCATTTCGTCGCCAGGCGGTTTCAGTCAAACGACGCAGGCGCCGACTCTGGCCAATGAAACCTTCAACGACTCTGTGGAGCCGAGCCTTTCCGGACGGCTTCCCACTGGGCTGACTTATGACATCACCGGCGATCTCTACAATAAAACGAGCGGAACGGTTGATACGACTTATCGTCCCACCGTTGGAATTAACCTCGCGCAACCCTTACTGAAAGATTTCTGGATTGATGCAACTCGCCAACAGATTTGGGTCAACCGAAAAACTTTGAAAATTTCTGAACTCGGCGTTCGTTATCAAATAATGAATGTCGCCAATCGGGTCGAACAAACCTACTACGATTTGATTTTTGCCATCGAAAATGTGCGCGTTCAAGAAAAGGCGCTGGAACTAGCAGACCGTTTGCTTTCGGAAAATAAGCGACGCGTGGAGGTCGGCGCGCTGGCGCCACTGGACGAAAAACAGGCGCAATCTCAAGCGGCGGTCAGCCGTGCTGATTTGCTGAATGCCTATGGAGAAGTGCAAGCGCAACAGAACGCTTTGAAAAATCTGATCACCGACGATTACACAGAATGGTACGAGACTTATATTGAACCGACAGAAAAATTAGTCGCCCTTTCCCAAAAATTTAGCGCGTTGGAGAGCTGGCAGAGGGGAATGACGCAACGGCCCGATTTGTTACAAGCGCGTGTGGACATCGAGCGGCGGGACATCATTCTGCGTTACGAAAAAAACCAGATCTTTCCACAACTCGATTTGATTGGCAGTTACGGACGCAATGGGTTTTCGGGTCCTACAAGTTCAATAGGCAACCCGGGAGTAACAAATCGATCTCCGGCAAATTATGGCGATTCGCTGGACACAATTCGCCAGGAAAAGTATCCTCAGTTTTCCTACGGCGTTATGCTCAGCTTTCCTTTGAGCAACCGCGGTCCGCGCAATCGGTATCGCGCAACCAAGGCGGAAAAGGAGCAAGCTTTAT
>JBDSIW010000390.1:0-3361 GCA_039917795.1 Verrucomicrobiota bacterium
GGACGCCACCGCGCGCGTCGGCGAAATGGCGCCGCGCATGAATGAAGTGATCAAGGAAGCGCGTCGCCGGGGAATCCTGATTATTCATTGCCCGAGCGAAACAATGGATTTCTACAAAGATCATCCGGGCCGAAGGCTGGCTCAATCCGCGCCCAAAGTGGAGACTAGAATTCCGCTCCAGGGCTGGTGCTCGCTCAACGGCGTGAAGGAGCCGGCCCTGCCCATCGACGACTCTGACAGCGGCTGCGACGGTTGCCCGGATTGCCCGGAATACCGGGCGTGGACGAAGGAAAATCCGGCGCTGGAAATCCTGGATGGAGACGCCATCACCGATTCAGCGGAAGCATTTTATCTGATGCGTGCACGCGGAATCACCAACGTCATTGTCATGGGAGTTCATGTGAACCGGTGCGTGCTGGGGCGTCCTTTTGCCATTCGCCAGATGGTCGCACAAGGCCAAAACGTCCTCCTCATGCGCGACCTCACCGATTCGATGTACAATCACCGGAAAAGTCCTTACGTCTCGCATTTTCGCGGCACCGAACTGGTGGTGGAACATATCGAACGCTACTGGTGCCCAACTATTACCAGCGCGGATTTCGTGGGCGGCGAAGCGTTCCGATTCAAAGACGATGTCAAGAAACGCATCGCCATGGTCATCGGCGAAAACGAATACCACACTTGGGAAACGTTGCCTGAATTTGCCCGTCGCGAACTCGATTGGCGCGGATACCAGGTCTCTTTCGTGATGGCATCTCCAAGAGAAAGCGATCCGAATTTCACCAATTATTCCGCGCTCAAGGATGCCGATCTTGTCGTCGTGAGCGCCCGCCGCCGAACGCCCCCCGACGCGATGATGAAATTGCTTCACGCGCACCTGGACGCGGGCAAACCATTGATTGGAATTCGCACTGCCAGTCATGCGTTTGCCGCGGAACTGGCAAATGCTGGTTTTGCTTCGTGGCCACGATTTGATCAGGATGTTTTGGGCACCCATTATGGAGGGCATTATGGAAATAAATCGCCGTCCACACCCACCGTTTTGCAGATTGTAAACGCCAACGCCGCCCACCCAATTCTCAGCGGAGTGAAGCCCAACGAGTTTCGAGCCGCCTCGCATCTTTACATCAACAGCAAACTTGCGGATAGCTGCACTCTTCTGCTCACCGGACACGTTGAAGGGAAGGAAAATGTGGAACCGGTCGCGTGGGTCAACACCGCGCACGATCGCCGGGTTTTTTATTCCTCGCTGGGCAGCGAAGGGGATTTCAAGTTGCCCGCCTTTCGCAGAATGTTGCTCAACGGAATTTTGTGGTGCCTTAATGATCCTGCGCCACCACCGACTGCGGAACTGGCTGAGTCAATTGCGCGGCCTTAGCATTTATTACGGGGGGAAATGTCCTGCTTCGTAAAATATTTCTCCCCAATCTCCCGAGAGATTACCAGCGGGGAGCTCCTTATTTTTTTGTGGCGATCGCCGCAGCGACCCGGTCAAAGTCCCGGTCCGAAGGCGTTCTTGCCGGTTGGTTGTAGCCGACCCTTCCAGTAGTGGGCTCGCGCCATTTGAAAATCTCGGAATGACCATCTGCAAAGCTCACATTCCCCCCGCGACTGTGACGATCGGACGGACTGTTTTGCCAAATCCGCGCATCGACGTTTATCGCAAAATAACCGTCCTCGAGGGTGACGCTGCTCCCTCCGGCGACTTGAATGATGCTGCTCTCATCGATGAAGACCAAAGCGCCACTGGGTCCTGGCTTGAAAATGTCAGAAGTTTTCATTCTCATTGGATAAGCCGGATTGACGTTGATATCGCTATTCATCTGGCCCGACATCGAGAAGCTGCGAACGCGAGTCACTTTGGATCCGTCAGGGCGCCGGTAATCATCTGCCGGACACACATAAATTCCAGGCGCGCTGTTGTAGGGAAAAAGCTTTCCGTTCTTGATATTGGCAATATTGGTGTCTCCCGGTCGCCCATTGACGTCCCCCTGAATCCAGGCCTGCGTCTGATCATATAAAAAGTTCGGCACCAATTGCTCTCTGTTGTCACCGCTATACAAAGTCCACGCCAGGGTGAGTTGTTTGGTGTTGCTCAGGCATGAAATGCTCAACGCCTTGGCTTTCGCTTTCGACAATGCGGGCAGGAGCAACCCAGCCAGGATGGCAATAATCGCAATCACCACGAGCAACTCGATCAAGGTAAACGCGGAGGAATAATTGCAGGGTCGAGGAGACAAGTACGATGAGCGCTTGTTCATAAAAATTCAGGGCTACCACGAAGCTACCGAGTTTTCAGCCACGGTCAATACGGTTTGCAGATAAAGAAATTTTCCACGATCAACCCGTGAAAATTGGCGACGGCGTGAAATTCTCCCAGACCAATAATGTAGGAGGAAATTTCCGATCGAACTCCGCTTGCTTGGATCGATTTCCAAGTCGGCATTTTCGTTTCAGCCTGAACTGAGCCAGCAGATATCTGACGGTTAGCGGAAGACCGCCCGTTGCACTCGCCTGAGATCCACAGTAGTATTCACACCGTACTGCGTGACGACAACATCCAAATCCTGCTCTACTTTGATCGCCCGCCAACCCCATCGTTCGGCGTGTCCGTCGGCAAAGGCGAAAACAGCGGATTTTCCGTGCCGCGCCGTTGGCGAGTTCTGCCATTTACTGACATAATCAGAATTACCGTTTACCGCGAAGTACCCATCGTCGAGGCAGAGAAGGCTCTCGTCTAAAAACGTCATCGCTTCGGCCGGCGATGGATTTTTTATCTGCGCAAGCTTCTTATATTGCGGATATTTCGATCCTAAAACCCACGATGTGTCGGCAACACCGAATTTTGCATCCGCTGCGTCGCCGCCTCCCATCCGACCTTGCAAAGAATAGTGACGCACCAGTCGCACGTTACGCATGTAGGCGGGAGACGGAGGCCCGCCCTGCGCCGAGGGACATTGGTAAACCGCGTCTTTTGGATTGTATTGATACAAGGCTCCTTTTCTAAGGGCGTTAACATTTGTGGCACCCGGTAGGTCATGGACACTTCCCAAAGTTCCATCGATCCAGGCCCGCGGATCGCCCAACCAATTTGGAACCATCTTGTCCAAGTTGTCGCCCGCGTACATGATCCATGCGATCGAAAGTTGTTTCTGATTGCTGATGCAGGTAATTCCTTGCGCCTTGAGCTTGGCCTTGGCGAGGGCGGGCAAAAGGAGTCCAGCCAAAATCGCAATGATCGCGATCACCACCAGCAATTCGATCAAAGTAAATCCCGATTGCAGCGGGGCTTTTCGAGGGGGCAAAGATTCACGTGTGTTCATAAAATTCCGGCTTGAGACAAACGTAGCGTTTTCCCGCG
>JBDSIW010000391.1:0-9256 GCA_039917795.1 Verrucomicrobiota bacterium
GCGTTGTTCAGGCAGTTCGCCGCACGGACGCTCAATTCGATTTCGTTGACGCTCATGTTGAGCAGCTTCCTCATGCGGGACTTCTCGTCGTCCTGCTTGTCAGCCACTTCTTCAAACTCCACCGCGTTTTTGTCGTATCCAACAAACACGTCAAGGTGATGCTGAAGAATCGCGGAAGCTTGCGTGAGCGCGTCGTCGGGCGAAATACGGCCGTCGGTCCAAATCTCAATGATCAAACGGTCGTAATCAGTGCGTTGGCCGACGCGGGCGCTCTCGACCGCGTACTTGACGCGAGTGACCGGAGAGAACAAGGAATCAATGGCAATGACTCCGATGGATTGGTCGGGTTTTTTATTTTCATCGCCAGGCAAAAACCCACGGCCCACTTTGACTTCCAATTCCATCTCGAACTTTTTCTTCTTGTCGAGCGTGCAGATGTGCTGCTTCGGATTGACCAACTCGACATTCTGGTTGAGTTCGATATCCCCAGCGGTGACATCCCCTTCTTTGTTGGCGGAGAGCAAAAGCGTCTGCGGTTCGCGGCTGTGTGCCTTGAACAAAACTTTTTTGAGATTGAGAACGATGTCGGTGACATCTTCCACGACTCCATCAACGGTGGCGAATTCGTGCATCGCTCCATCGATTTTGATCGAGGTGATCGCTGCACCTTCCAGGGAGGAGAGGAGCACGCGCCGGAGAGAATTGCCAATGGTGTGTCCGTAACCGGTTTCAAACGGGTCGGCCACAAACTTGGCGTAGGTTTCTGTGGCGGTTGAATCCTCCTTGGTCAACCGCTTCGGCATTTCAAAACGACCTAAACGTACTGGCATAACTTATCTTTCTAACAATTTTAATCTGGCCAAACCGGGGAAATTATTCCCGCAGCCGGAGGGGCCCGTGTAATTGTTTTGGATTAGTGGATCAAAGGATTAGTGGATAAATGGGAGGAACAACACGCAGGGCGCTTCCTGGTAATCCAATCATCCAACAATCCAACAATCCGGTTTCTTTTGTTTAGCGGGAATAAAACTCGACGACTGCCTGTTCGTTGGCGATCGGCTGGATCTCGTCGCGCGTCGGGACGCGCATGACGGTTCCTTTGAAAGTATTTTTGTCGATCGAGAGCCAATCGGGCACCACGCGGCTCGTGGAAATCTCCAGACTTTTGGTCGCCAATTGGCGCGAGACATTCGAGTCTTTCACTTCGATCACATCGTTCACTTTCAAAGCGTAGGAAGAAATGTTCACTTTTCGTCCGTTCACTTTGACGTGCCCATGGCCGACCAACTGGCGGGCCGCGGCTCGGGTGTTGCCGAATCCAAGGTGGAACACCACGTTGTCCAAACGAGTCTCCAAAATCTGGAGCATCGTCTCTCCGGTGACTCCACGACGTTTGAGCGCTTTTTCGTAAATGCCCCGAAATTGGCGTTCCATCAGACCGTAGTAATAACGGAACTTCTGTTTTTCGATCAAACCGAGCGCGTAGTCGGTGTTCTTTCGGCGGGACTTCGGGCCATGGACGCCCGGGCCGTAGTTGCGGCGCTCCAGATATTTCGACGGTCCAAAAATGGGGATGCCGAAACGGCGGCTGATTCTTGTGCGAGGACCTGTATAACGAGCCATAAATTTACGAATTACGATTTGCGATTAACGAATTAAACACGGCGTTTTTTGCGCGGACGGCAGCCATTGTGCGGAACGGGTGTGCAATCTTTGATCGCGTTGATTTCCAGACCGATTGCCTGAAGAGCGCGAATGGCCGATTCACGACCCGATCCCGGGCCCTTCACGCGAACTTCAACTTCGCGCATTCCGTGGGACATGGCCTGACGGGCGGCGTCTTGGGCGACTTGTTGCGCCGCGAAGGCGGTGCTTTTCCTCGAACCTTTAAATCCGACGCGACCAGCACTGGACCAACCGAGAACGTTGCCCTGCATATCGGTGATCGCGACATGCGTGTTATTAAAAGTGGCAAGAATGTTCGCGATACCCACGCTGATGTTCTTCGCGCCTTTGACCTTGATGATCTTCTTGGCATTCGGATCGTCGGCCAACAATTCAGCCGCAGTTGGAGCCGCAGGAGCAGCCACCGGTTCAGCGGTCACCTTGGCGGCTTCCGGAGCGCCCGGTGCGCCTTTTTCCTTTTTTGCCGGCTTTGCGCCCGTGCCTTCAGCAGCAGGAGCCTTCGCGGATTTTTCCGCGGCATCGGGCTTCGCGTCCTTCTTGGGAGTAGCCGGTTTCTTCGATTTTGTTTCTTCAGCCATAGTTCAAAAATTAGTGAATACCAGTCTTGGCATTCGGGTTGCGTTGAACCCCAACCGTTTTGCGGGGACCTTTGCGCGTGCGCGCGTTGGTCGAGGTTCGCTGGCCACGGACCGGCAACCCACGCAGATGCCGAACACCGCGATAACACTTGATGCCTTGCAAGCGTTTCAAATTCATGCCTAGTTCGCGGCGAAGATCGCCCTCGATGACATACTTGCCTTCCTGGATCGCGTGAACGATCTGGGAAAGTTGAGATTCATCCAGATCCTTGGCGCGAATGCTAGGATCGATCTTGGCTTTTTCCAAAACGATTTTAGCGTTGGCCGGGCCGATGCCGTAAATGTAGCGAAGCGCGATGTCGATGCGCTTGCCGCCAGGTATTTCTACTCCGATGATACGTGCCATAAATCTTAACCTTGTCGTTGTTTGTGCCGGGCATTCGAGCAAATCACTCGAATAATCCCTTTGCGTTTTACCACTTTGCAGTTTTCGCAAAGCTTCTTAACTGATGCGCGAACTTTCATATTATATTTCTCTCAAAACAATGACGCCCTTCGACAAATCAAACGGCGACATTTTCAAATTCACTTTGTCTCCCGGCGAAATCTCCGCCGCCCGCGATTTCATGTTTCCCGCCAAATGCGCCATTACCCGGTGCCCATTGGATAAAGTAACCACGAACAACGTATTCGGAAGTGCCTCGGACACCGTGCCTACTATTTTAATTGCGTCTTCCCCAGGCACGTTAAAATTTCCGGCTCACTCTCGGTTACCAGAACTGTATGCTCAAAATGGGCCGACAATGAACCATCTTTCGTTACCACTGTCCAGCCGTCTTTCAAAATCTGCACTTCAGCCTTGCCCGCGTTTACCATGGGCTCAATCGCCAGCGTCATTCCGGCTTTAATTCTCGGCGACGACTTACCTTCCACAAAATTCGGGATCTGCGGATCCTCATGAACCGAGCGCCCAACGCCATGCCCCACAAACTCCCGCACGACACTAAAACCATTTCCTTCCACGTAGTTTTGGATCGCGCGAGAAATATCCACCACGCGATTCCCCACCACCGCTTGCGCAATGCCCGCGTACAGCGCTCCCTCGGTCACATCCATCAACCGCTGCGCCGCTACGCCGCATCCGCCGACCGCCACCGTTCGTGCGGTGTCACCGACAAACCGGTTGTAAACCACGCCGCAATCCAAGCTGATGATATCACCGAATTCCACCCGACGACTTCCGGCCAACCCATGAACCACCTGTTCATTCACCGAAATGCAAAGGTGGCAAGGGTATTTCCGGTAACCCAAAAAAGCGCTCTTCGCCCCGTAACTTTTGATTCGTTCCGCCGCAAAATTATCAATCTCCCGAGTCGTCACACCCGGCTGAATGAAGGCACTGACTTCGTCCAGCACCTTTCCAGCGACCACACAGGCTGGACGCATCGCTTCCAGATCCCGTTCGTTTTTCAGCACAATCATCGGACTCTTTGGTTAAGTCTTAATCTTTTTCCCAGTCCTATTCGTAATCACCTCATGCAGATTAAGAAAAAGATTATGATTATGATTTAGACTGAATCAGAACCGCCCCTTGATTCTGCCTTTTTTCAGGAACCCATCGTAGTGCCGCATCAACAAATGGGATTCCATCTGGCGCATCGTATCAAGCATTACACCCACCATGATCAGCATGCTCGTTCCGCCGAAAAACTGGGAAACGATTGGATTAATTCCCATGGCATTGCCGAGGATGATTGGAATGACAGCAATGACCGTTAAGAAAATAGCGCCCGCCAGCGTGATGCGGCTCATGGTCCGGTGGAGAAAATCGCTGGTGGCCTGACCGGGTCGAACTCCCGGAATATATCCGCCGGACTTCTTCATATCGTCAGCAATTTGCAATTCATTAAACTGCGTAGCCACCCAGAAATAGGAAAAGAACAAAATCATCAGCGCGTAAAGAAGGAGGTAAAGAATCGTCCCTTGGCCCAGGAGCACGGAAATTTTAATAAGATTCGATCCGAGAGCCGCCGCCCATCCACTGCTCAACGTGCTTAATTTTTGCCCAGCAGATTGGAGCAACATCGCAGGAAACATCAAAATTGCTGACGCAAAGATCACTGGCATGACGCCAGCATAATTTACTCGTAATGGCATGAACGAACTCCCTCCCGAATATACCTTCCGACCAACAGCGCGTTGGGCGTATTGCACGGGAATTTTTCTTTGCGCTTGCGTGACGGCGATAACACCCGCGATGACCGCGAGCAAAAGCAAAACCAGAGCGATCGCATGTCCCCAGTTATATTTTGATTCCATGCCATTGCCAGGCACGAACATTTCCCACAGGGCCAATCCCGCCTTGGGCAAACGAGCGAGGATGCCGATCGTAATGATCAGCGAAATTCCATTTCCAATTCCACGATCGGTAATCTGCTCACCGAGCCACATTAGCAACATCGTGCCGGCCGTCAGAATGAACATCGTTTGGAATCGATAGAACCAAAGATTATCGTAGAGAACCAGCTTGCCGATGTTTGCATTGATGAATTTCGGGTTTTCCCAACTCAGAGCCATGACAAAACCTTGCCCGAGACAAAGCAACACCGTGAGGTAACGTCCGTATTGTACGATCTTTGTGCGACCCCCTTCTTCGCGGGCGAGCTTGCTCAACTGCGGGATCACGGCGGTCAAAAGCTGGATAATGATCGTTGCGCTGATGTAAGGCATGATGCCGAGCGCCCCGACAGCACAGTTTTCAAAGCCACCGCCGGTGAAAAGACTGTACATTCCCAAAAGTCCGCCATCACCAGCAGCGGCGCTCTCGAAGAATGCTTTAAGCGCAGCGTTGTTAAGACCGGGCGTGGGAATCAATGCCGCCAATCGGCAAATAGCCAAAACAATGAGTGTGAAAAAAATCCGAGATTTAAGCTCGGGAATTTTAAAACAGTTGCCGAGAGTGCTGGTGATTGCAGTGAACATGCGGGGAGCAGACTAATCTTGTTTACCTTCAGTCCTCTTTCCTTGAACCTTCTTGGCAATGACATCGCAAGTTCCACCTAGTTTCTCGATCTTGGCCCGGGCCGACGCGCTGAACGCATGCGCCGTAATGGTAAGCTTTTTGGAAAGTTCCCCGGTGCCCAAAATCTTGATTCTCTTGACCGGTCCGTTGGCCAGCCCAACGTTGCGCAAAGCCAATCCGTCCACGGTCGCGCCATCTTCAAATTGATTCAACGAATTCAAGTTAATTGGAACATACTCAATCGTATGGCGCGCATTGTTGAAACCGCGTTTCGGGATGCGACGAATCAAAGGCATCTGGCCACCTTCGAACCCGGGGCGAATGGAACTGCCCGAGCGAGCGGTCTGTCCTTTGCCACCGCGCCCCGCCGTTTTGCCGCGACCACTGGACTCACCCTGCCCCAATCGTTTGCGGCGATGCTTTGATCCAGGACGAGGTTTTAAATCATGTAAACGCATAAAATTTAAACAGCCGCAGTGGCGACTTCCGCTTCCGGTTTCTCAACCTTCTTTTTGATTTCCATGCCGCGACTACGATAAATATCCTCGCGCAAGCGGAGTTGGCGCAACGCACCCAGCGTGGCCTTGACCACATTGGCAGCATTGTCGGAACCGAGCGACTTGCTCAAAATGTCCTTGATCCCGGCGGATTCCAGAACGGCGCGAACCGTTTTCCCGGCGATGATTCCCGTTCCAGGGGACGCCGGCCGCAGCAAAATCTTAGCGCCGCAGAAAGTATAATAAATTTCGTGGGGAATAGTCGTGTCTTTCAGCGAAACCTTAACCATCGCTGATTTCGCAACTTCGCCGCCCTTGCGAATCGCGTCCGCGACCTCTCCACCCTTGCCCAGTCCGATTCCAACACGGCCTTTTTTGTCACCCGTGACAATCAACGCACTGAAACTAAAACGGCGCCCGCCCTTCACCACTTTCGAGGAGCGATTGATGAAAACAACCTTTTCAACCAGATCGCCGCTTTGGGCTTGCGGCCCGTCATTGCGACGTCGGGGTCCGCGATTCTGCCCGCCGCGTCCGCCTCCGCCAAAACGATTTCCGCCGCCACCGGGACCACCCGCAGGAGGAGGATTGCCTTCACCGCCAAAACTTTTATTTACTTCAGCCACAATTTTTTCTCCTGGTTAATTTAGAATTGCAGACCCGCTTCGCGCGCGGCGTCGGCCAAGGCTTTGACTTTCCCGTGGTAGCGGGCGCCGGAGCGGTCAAACACAACGGCCTTGATTCCCTTTTCCTTCGCAGCCTCCGCCGCCATTTTCCCAATGCGCGTTGCCGTGACGACATTCGCGCCCACCTTTTCGGCTTTGCCCACTGCCTTGCTGCGGGTTGAAGTCGAGACAATCGTTTTGCTACCTACGTCGTCCACGAACTGCACGTAAATATTCTGGTTTGTGAAGCGAACGCTCATGCGCGGACGGTCCGCCGTGCCCGTGACTTTCTTGCGAATGCGCCAATGACGGAGTTGCGCCAATCTCTGCTTAACTTGAGTTCTCATTTTTTTGCTACCACGGATGGGCCGTGGCTTAAATTATTATTGAACAGTCTTGCCTTCCTTGCGGATGACTTTCTCGTCGGAGTATTTCACGCCCTTGCCCTTGTAAGGCTCAGGCGGATAGTAGGCGCGTATCTCCGCCGCAACCTGCCCCACGACCTGCTTGTTCGGCCCTTCGATGGTGACTTTCGTGTTTTCTTCCACTGTCACTTTGATCTGGGCGGGAATCGGATAATTAATCGGATGCGAATACCCGAGGCTCAGGTTAACCACGTTGCCTTGCACCGCGGCTTTGAAACCAACTCCATTGATCTCCAGTTTTTTGCTGAAGCCGACACTGACGCCCTGAACCATGTTGTTGAGCAACGCACGACCCAATCCATGCATGGCCTTGGCTTCGGCATCTTCGCCATCGCGGCTGACCACGATTTTGTCGCCTTCGATTTTGAGGCTGGTGCGGCGCGGCAATTCCATGTCGAGCTTGCCTTTCGGCCCTTGCGCAGAAATTTTTTTGCCAGAGACGTTCACCTTCACGGCGGAGGGAACGACGATCGGCGATTTTCCAATTCGTGACATAAATTCGTTAAAGTTTGCTTCGTCGAATGCTTACCAGATGTAACAGAGCAATTCGCCGCCAATATTTTTTTTGCGGGCTTCGTTCCCGGTCATGACTCCCTCGGAGGTCGATACGATCGAGACGCCCAATCCGCCACGCACGCGGGGAATTTCGGTCGATCCGGTATAGCGACGCAAACCCGGTGTGCTCACGCGGCGCAAACCTTCGATGACCGATTTGCGCCCGTCATATTTGAGCTTCATCTTGATCGTCTTCTTGATTTTGCCCTCAACGCCCACTTCGCTCACGTAGCCTTCTTTCTTCAAAATATGCGCGATGCTTTCCTTGACTTTGGAGTGGGGCAATTCGATTGCGGGCAACAGCGCTTTGTTCGCGTTGCGAATTCGAGTCAACATGTCTGAAATTGGATCTGTCATATTCCTTCCTAATCTTAATCTTAATCGTCCTCTAACCTCCGTTTACCAACTCGCTTTCGTCACTCCCGGTATCAATCCATTCAAGGCGGCTTCACGGAACGTCAAACGCGAGTAACCAAACTTGCGCAAATAAGCATGGCGGCGGCCCGACATTTTGCAGCGATTCACGACCCGCGTGGGACTTGCGTTGCGCGGCAATTTGGAAAGCCCGGCGTAATCGCCCTTGGCCTTCAATTCGGCGCGAATGGCCGCATACTTCTTAACGGTGTCGCGCTTTTTCTTGTTGCGCTCAAGCCAGGATTCTTTAGCCATAAATTATTTCTTTTCAGCGAACGGCATTCCCATCAACTTCAAAAACTCCAACGCTTCCTCGTCGGTGGGCGCGCTGGTCACGATCGTGATGTCCATGCCTTGCGTGCGTTTGATTTTATCCAATTCGATTTCTGGAAAAATAGTCTGGTCCGCAATGCCCAAGGAATAATTTCCGCGTCCGTCAAACGATCGGGTCGAGAGCCCGCGAAAATCGCGAATCCGCGGAAGCGACGTAGCCACCAGGCGATCAAAAAATTCGTACATCACTTCGCGACGCAATGTGACGCGGCAACCAATCGCCTGATTTTCGCGCAATTTGAAATTTGCGATGCTTTTGCGGGACATGCTGATAACCGGCTTGCGTCCCGTGATCATCGTCATGTCTTTAACCGCGTCATCAATCGCACCTTTTTCCAGCGAAGCGCTCACACCCATGTTCACTACGATTTTTTCCATCTTGGGAACCTGGTGAATGTTCGTGTATTTCCGACTCTCTTTCAGGGCAGGAATCACTTCGTTAACGTATTTATCTTGGAGTCTGGGTTTCATTTTCATTCGCTCTCGGGATTTGCCGAAAGCATTATTTTATCACGCTTTCGCCGATTCCTTGTCCGCTCGCCTCTTCGAGCCACCATAAACAGAAACAGCCATCACATTTGATATGTGAATCGAGCCTTCGCGCTCGACAATGGAGCCTTGCGGATTATTCTGGCTGCGCTTGGTGTGCTTCTTCAACATCTTGGCGCCTTCCACGATCACGCGCTGGCTTTTGCTTTGCACTTCGATAATCTTGCCGCGCTTGCCCTTTTCGGAACCGGCAATGACCACCACCTCATCACCTTTTTTCACATGAAATCTTTTTTGCATAGCTTAAATTTTTTTTTCGTGTTGCCAGCGTCTCTTCGAGAGCACGTTTCAAATCACTTCAGGTGCGAGGGAAATGATTTTCATGAACTTCTTGTCGCGCAATTCGCGGGCGACCGGCCCAAAGATGCGCGTGCCGCGCGGAGTATTTTCTTTGTCGATGATGACAATGGCGTTGCTGTCAAAACGCAGATAAGATCCGTCTTCACGCCGAATCGCCTGGCGTGTTCGAACCACCACCGCATTGACTACTTCCCCTTTTTTCACCGTGCCGTCCGGTGTGGCTTCCTTGATG
>JBDSIW010000392.1:0-3596 GCA_039917795.1 Verrucomicrobiota bacterium
TTTACGCTGCGGTCATCCGTTCCAAGCGCCGCTTCACCTACAAGGAAGTTCTGGCCAGCCTGGAAAATAATTCGCCTGCGAACGACCCGATCGACCGCATGCTTCACGACGCACACGCGATGGCGCAAAAAATTCGACGCGCCCGCTTCAAAGCTGGTTCGCTGGACTTGGATTTTCCGGAGAACAAAATCCGGCTGGATGAACAAGGGCGTGTTCTTCGCATCGAGCGCATCGAGAATGACGTCTCCCACCAGTTGATCGAGGAATACATGCTTCTCGCCAACGAAGCCGTCGCCTCGCGACTGATGAGTCTGCACAAGCCCGCTGTCTATCGCGTTCACGAATCCCCCGCTGAGCGACGTCTGAACGAATACCGCGAAGATGTTCGCGAACATGGCATTCAGGTTGGCAATTTGAGTCATCGGCCCGAGGTGCAAAAACTTTTGGCCAAGCTGAACACATTGCCCATTGGTCAGGCGCTGAAGATTGGTTTTCTCCGGTCACTCATGCGAGCGCGCTACGCAGTCGAGCCACTCGGCCATTATGGTCTCGCGAAACCCAAATACACCCACTTCACTTCACCGATCCGTCGTTACGCGGACTTGATCGTGCATCGCGTTTTGTTCGAGAACCTCCACGCGTCCGTAACGAAACTCAAAGAAACCGCCGACCACATTTCCGACACTGAGCGAAATTCTGCTGACGCCGAGCGTGACAGCAAAGACGTGAAATTATTCGCGTTCCTGAAGGGGCAATTGAAGACTGGCGAATTGCAAACCTACCCTGCGCTCGTCACGGATGTGCGGAACATGGGATTTTTCGTGGATGTCCCCCGCGTCGGGCTCAGCGGATTGGTCCACCTTTCCTCGATGCAGGATGACTTTTATATTTTCGATCCGGCACGCAATCATCTCATTGGCCGGCGCAATCGACGCATCATCAAACTCGGTGACAAGGTTATGGTGCAGATCTACAAAGTCGATTCGTTCAAGAAGCAGGTCGATTATCAATTGGCGAAAACAATTTCGCCGGTTCGCGCACCCGAGCGTTTCAGCCCGCCCTCCCAAGGCGGCGGCGAACGCGGGCGACTTTCCGTCAGCTCGAGAAATCTCATCCCGTCCAGCCACAAAAAAAATTCTGCACCGAAACGCGGCGGGCCGCCAAACCGGCGGAGAAACCGTGCTTGAATGGACACCGGAAATCTTCGCAAGGATTTGGGTTCAAACTGGGCGCGAAGACGCGCTTGAATTTTGTAATGAATTCATACCAATTACGCATGGAGATCAGCGCCTTAGACGGTAATACTCCGCCTGCTGCCCATGTTGGGCAGCCTGGCAAATTAGAAACTCCAAAATAAAATCCGCTCGGACCTCTTCAACTTGAAAACTATTATGAAAAAAACTTTCGCACTGCTTTTGATTGCGATGGCTCTGACCGGGTGCCGTTCCCGCTACGACGTCACCCTCAGCAACGGGACGCGCTTTACCGGTGTGAGCAAACCGCGCATCGATAAAAAGACCGGCCAGTACCGATTCAAAATGCCGGATGGACGGGTCGGGAACTTCAATGCGGGCAACGTCCGGCTTATCGAGCCGCACCGCGACGACTACGAGTTCCGCACATCGGCCCCGTCGAAATAAATCGCTCTACATATTTGCCGATCAGGTCGGTCTCGAGGTTGACAGCATCGCCCACCATCCGATCCCGCAAGGCAGTGGCCTGATGCGTGTGCGGGATGATCCAGACGACGAAGCTTTTGCGGCGGACTTCCGCAACGGTCAGGCTGATTCCATCAAGGGCGATGGACCCCTTAAAAATAATCTGCCGTATCAATTCCGGCGCCGCGCTCACTTCCAGAAAAAAATCTGCTCCGATTTTTTCCCACCGCAGGATTTCTCCCATGCTATCGACGTGGCCGGTCACGAAATGTCCGCCCAGCCGGCCGTTGGCCCGGAGCGCGCGCTCGAGGTTCACCGTGGTGCCAGCTCTGGCAAATTGCAGGTTGGTCCGGACCCACGATTCTTCCAGCAAATCAAAGCGAACCGTTTTTTTCCCGGCACGGGAAATTATTTTCACGGCGGTCAGGCAGCAACCATTGACGGACAGGCTGTCGCCGAACCGCAATCCGCGTCCGCAGATTTTTGCCTGCACGGTCAGATGAATGGCGCTGTCCGACCTTTTCACCGCCTCTACCATTCCCGTTTCCTCAACAATTCCTGTGAACATTTTCGTGATTCAACCTTCCACAACGCGCGCTGTCAAAAATAAGTCCGGGTCCATCTTCCGCCACTCGACCTCGCGCAGGGAAATCTTTTGATCAAGCCGCTCGATGCCCGCGCCCGACACGCCTTTTCGGGCGTCACGCCCGCAAAGAATTTTCGGCGCGTAAAAAAAGGCAATTCGTTGCACGACCTTCGCTTCAAGAAAAGTCGCGTTGGTTTCCCCTCCGCCCTCGACCATTAAACTGGTGACGTTCTCGGTGCCAAGTTTTTCCAATAGCCAGCGCAACTTGATTCGAGGAGTGCCTGCGTCCGGCGTGCCCGTTTCCCATTTCGCCAATGGCGCAAGAAGGACGCTCGACTTCTTCGCCAACTCGCTAACTTGTTTTTTGCCTGCCCGCTCACTCACCACAATCGTCGTCCAGGCAGCAAACTGGTCATTCAAAATTTTCGCGGAGAGCGGCGTGCGCGCCCTGGGATCCAGGATAATGCGACGCACTATTCGATTTCGGGAGTTCACTGTTCGATGTTCAATTTTTCCAAATGGGCGAATCGTAAGGGAAGGATCATCCGCAATCACCGTGTTAACCCCGACAAGTATCGCGTCCGCGCCCTGGCGAAGTTTCATCCCCTGTGCGCGCGCCTTCGCGCCGGTGATCCATTTTGATTCACCCGAAGCCGTCGCGATTTTTCCGTCCAGCGTCATGGCGGATTTTATCGTCACGAACGGAGTGCGGTGAATGATCCAGTGATTGAACGCTTCGTTGAGCCGAGTCGATTCTTCAGCCAGTTTTCGGTAGGCTCCGGCACTCCGTGTGAGCCGCTGGTTTGCCAGACTCGCGACGGCCCGCCCGGATTGACGCGCATTACTTTTCCTGTCATCCATCGCAAAAACTTCAATTCCCGCGCGTTCCAATAATTCGTGACCGTATCCAGCGTGATTCGGATTGGGATCGGTTGCGGCAATGACAACGCGCTTGATTCCCGCAGCGATGATTGTTTCCGTGCAAGGCGGGGTGCGCCCCTGTGTGGAACACGGCTCCAACGTTACATAAAGTGTCGCGCCCTTCAGGTTGTCTGTTTTCGATTGGGCATCGCGCATCGCCTCAATCTCTGCGTGAGGCAGGCCTGCGCGACGATGCCAGCCCTGCCCGATCACTTTTCCACCTTTCACCAAAACGGAGCCAACCATCGGGTTGGGCGAAGTTTCGCCGTAACCACGACGGGCGAGGCGAAGAGCGTTTCGCATGTGAGACAAGTCAGACATTGCCCCGAATCCTAGCGGTTCAATTGGGCGGCACCCAAGCGAAAAGGCCTGGGTTTCAAACCGGTTTGCGACCGCTTAATTCTTTCTTTAAAAATAAATCCTTGCGCAAG
>JBDSIW010000393.1:0-7159 GCA_039917795.1 Verrucomicrobiota bacterium
CTTTTTCATCTCATCGATTTCGCGCACGATAATTTTCTCCACGCACTCAGGCGTGATCGGCTCGATGTAAGTGCGGTCGGCGAACTCTGGGTCGGTCATGATCGTGGCCGGATTCGAGTTCACGAGAATGACGCGATAACCTTCTTCGCGCAGGGCTTTGCAGGCTTGCGTGCCGGAATAATCAAATTCGCAGGCCTGGCCAATGATGATCGGCCCAGCGCCAATGATGAGAACGGAATGAATGTCAGTGCGTTTCGGCATAAAATTTTAGCGGGGAAACTTAATGGGATAAGCTGGCGATTGTCATGGAATTTCGCGGGCGCTTCGGCACACATCGATGCAATGGAGGAACGAAATTGGATTCTGGCTGGTTCTGAACTTTCCGAATGGAAATTTCAGGTATTCTTTCGCGGAGTGCGGTGAAGAGATGTGTTAACATATATTCCCTTTGCGCAGAGCGACGGCAGCGGAGGCGGGCGGGTTTCGAGTCTGAAAACGGAAGCTACGAGCCAACAAATTTGAAACAACCTACGAACCAAGTCGGAATGGCGATTGAAATATGAAGAACCCAGTCGAGACAATGGACACCCATCTGGCCGGCGCGCATAGCGCCTTCAAACGCGGCCAGGAACCCAAAGGGTTGATGGAATTAGTGGTGGCTTTGCAGGCCATGAGCGATCGAATGGAAGCGATGGAGAAAAAGCTGGAGATCACCTACGACAAAAAACCAAGGATTAGGCGTCGGGCAAGGGCCGGGTTCAATTGGCCCGACTAAAATGGGTGACCGGCGATCAAAGCAAGAGCACATTGCGCAGCGCGGCGGCGACGAATCTCATGCGTTCTTCACGCAGTATGGACCCAAATTTGATCAGCTTCCCTTCCTGCGTTTCGATTACGATATAAGTTTTGCTTCGCCGGTCGCCGTCGCTGTCGCGCCAGACTGGATTTTCGATGCGCACGTCTTTCACGGTCGAAGGATCGAATCGTCGCCGCCAACCCACTGGTCCAATCCCATTGAAGACCACGCCAGCCGCGGGTCGAATCTGCACTTCCGTTCGCCCCGCAAGCGCAGACAGGAGCCCGCCCAACATTCCCAGGCCGATGGCGATGAACGGGGTGAGAAAAATCCAAAGGAAAAGGGTCATTCCTGTGCCCATGGTGCTGCCATTCATTTTAGGCGCCGGGAACCATTCGGGCACGTTGACGTCGAGGTTTCGCAGCGTGGCGCTGATGGCCAGCAACACGAAGACGGACACAATTCCATTCCAGAAAAGCGATACCGCCAGCAATCCGAACACCGCTCCAATCGACCGATGGGTGGCGCCAATCACGGGACCCATCACGCTGCTGCGATGCCACGCGCCCGCCGGTGGGCGGTCGAGATCCACTTGTTTATCGAGTGCCACGCCGTGAACCAGCGCGGAAAGTTTATGAGCAAGGTGGCAGTTGCGGCAGAAAGCGACATCGCTCGCGACGTTGACGTCCACATCGGGAATCGTCCGCCCGCACTTTGAACAGGTTGGCGTCATGGTGATTTATCCGTTGGAGCAACGTTCAAAAACATCAACGCGCGTCCCCGATGGGATTTGGCTGGCCGGGAATATGAACGTTTGCGTAGCCGGGCAACGTTGGGATTATCCGGTCGCAAGCAAAGCACCACAAGTCCCAGTGGCCATCGATATAATTTCCATTGGCGGGGAGCGGGCAGGCTTGAGCGTAAAGATACCATTTGCCTGCGATTTCATAGAGCGCGGGGGTCGCGACGTGAAAAATGGTGTCGTCGCGGTAAAGGCCGGTCCATTTCGTTTGCAGCAATGCGTCCACATCCGTCTGGACCCAGCCCGTGTCAGGATGTTTGCTCACCGCGATGACGGGTCTCCAACGTTTTCCTTTTTCCGTGCCGACTTCGATCGCGAGGATGTAGGTGTCGCCCATTTTTGAAACCTGGTGCCACTCGTAATACGCTCCCGGTGTGGAGGGAAAGATCTGGCCCATGCCGCGGGGATCCTTTTCGTTGTAATGGCGGGTCCAGGTTTTTCCGTCGGGCGAAGTCGCCAATCGCAGACCCGGAAGCACGCCGTCCTTGCCGCGATAGGAATAATACATGAACCAATCCCAACGTTTCTCCTTGGCGTTCCATTCACGCAGCACGCCGGCCTGCGAGGCCATTTCCTCGAAATAGGGCGCGGCTGGCTCAGGCGAAAGCACTGGCTGCGCGCCGAACCGCTGAATGGTTTGGGACATGATATTCGAATAACCGTCGGCGCCCGCCGGGCAAATAGCCAGCCCGATGCGATCCTGCACCGAGGCAGTGGTGCCTGAATAGTAGATGTAATAGGAATTTTCCTCGGCGACGTAAAGCACCGCGTCCAGCCGGATGCTCCCGGAATCCCAACCTTTTTTCCCGGGGCCGAAGAGCGGGTTCTGTTCATCCTGATGCCATTGAAAAGGGTCGGACTTCAACGCCCAGGCTTTGCCGATGAAACAAAGATTCCGATTGGTTGCCGGAACCCCGGAATAAAACATCACCAGCCGCGTGGGATCCTTCGGGTTGGGCAGGATGCACGGCTCCTGCAATTGTTGCGATTCCCACGCCGAGTTGGTGCGGTTAATGATGACCTCGCCGCGAATGGATTTCGGCGGGTGGCTCGCATCCGCGCCAAATATTTCCAAAGCTGCGGTGAAAAAAACCAGGACGATTGAGGAGGTCAATGAGGTCGCTTTCATGCCGATTTCAATTCGCCATTTTGGATCAAAACCATGGCGTGGCGCGCTAGAGGCCTTTCGTTTCCCAGCCTTTGCGGTAGGACCGGCGCACGTAGCGGTTCGCGTCGCCGACGTTTGTGAATTTTAATTTTCGCGCATTCCAGTCCAATGTCGTCTTAGGGAAATGCGTGGCGACGCTGCCGAGCAGGATCGACTCGGTCAAAGGCCCGGCGTAATCGAAATTCGCGGAAGTTTTGCCCGAACCGCGGACGGCATCGACAAATTGATGCCAGTGATTCGCGCCTTGAACCTCGGGCATTTTGAAGTCTTTGAATTTTTCGACCGGCAACAAAATCGGCGCGGCGACGTGAGGGATAATCATGATCCCGTCGGTGCCGATAAGAATTGAGCCCTGGTCCGGCAATTCGCGCCCGCCCAACTGCGACTGAATATCGGCGGGCGGACGTTGATGCCCGTCGTACCAGGTGATCGGGATTGGGCCCGCCACGGTGAACGGCGTGGCCGGGAAGATATAATGGATGATCGCGTTGGTCGCCCAGGAATGGGCGTTCGGCGTTGCGCCTTCGCTTCGGACGGAGATCGGCGCGGTCAGTGCCAGCGCCTTGAATACCGGGTCAAAAATGTGGCAGCCCATGTCGCCGAAGGTTCCGGTGCCGAAGTCGAGCCGTTTGCGCCAGTTCCCTGGATGATACCAGCCGTCGCCGATAAATGGCCTCTTTGCGCAGACGCCCAGCCACAAATCCCAATTCAAATTTTCTGGAATAGGATCGTTTCGTTGCGGCATCTCGCCGTTGTCGCCCCATTCCTTGCTGCTCCAGGTGTGGACCTCGCGCACTTTCCCGATGGCCCCGCTCTGCACCAATTGCACCGCGAGGCGATATTCGGTGGCCGAATGAATCTGAATTCCCATTTGAGTGACGAGTTTCTTTTTCCGCGCAAATTCCGTCAGTCGGCGCGTCTCGTAAATATCGTGGGTCAACGGTTTCTGGCCATAGACGTGGATGCCGCGTTGCATGGCGGCCATCGCGATCGGCGCGTGCATATGGTCGGGGGTCGAGACGTTGACTGAATCGGGTTTCTCTTTCTCGAGCAACACCCGGTAATCCTCGTAAACGCGCGCCTCCGGAAATTTTTTGCGGAACTCCAGGGCGCGGCTGGAATCCACTTCCGCGACGGCAATGATCTTCACAGCGGGGTGCGACGCGATGGTGGTGAGGTCGGCCCAAGCCATTCCTGAGGCGCCGAAACTGGCGTGCAAAACTTGGCCGGAAGGCGGGTTGGCCAGAAGTTTTCGGGTGATGAATGGGAAGGCTAGTGCGCTGGCCGCCCCGAGTTTGAGGAAGGCGCGGCGCGAGGTGGGGCGCGATTGGTTTATGACTTTTTGGTCTACTGGAATAAAATTGCTCATGGAATTTTTGCGTTTATTTCGGCTCGAAGCTTGTGTGCGCCGAACTTATTCCGAGCTTTGGGAATTGGACAAGCTCCAAGTGAAAAAACGAAGATTGCGACGCCGCCAAGGCCTGCGAAATTTTCGCCGAGAAGGAAGACATACGCATCAAGGTGGTTTTGAGACCCTGACCCTTGTCGTTACGGTGTCCGGCCAGTTTAATTCGCGTGGTTCGCCATCTGATTTGCAACATTGAATCCCGTGCCGTGAACTCCTACAGTCGCCCGCATTATTATGAATGCGACGAGTGCCGACCTGATCGCTCAGACTCAAGCGGAAACTTCACCGGGTCACGCCGGGAAAATATCCCGGTCAGTTTATCTCGCGGTCGCCGGGCTCGCCTGCCTGCCGATTGGTCTGCTCTGGGACATCTCGCATCACTCCACCATTGGCCGCGACACCTTTTGGACGCCGGCTCATATCATCATTCAACTTGGCGGAATCGTTCCGGCGCTATGGTTCGCGGCCTTGGCTTGGAAAACAACTTTTCACGGCACGCAGGAAGAACGCAACGCTTCCGTTTTATTTTGGGGTTTCCGCGCGCCACTGGGGGTTTGGGTGACGATGTGGGGCGCGCTGGCGATGTTGACCTCCGCGCCGTTCGACGACTGGTGGCACAACCGGTATGGGCTCGACGTCAAAATCGTCAGCCCGCCCCACTCGATATTGGGCCTGGGAATGTTCGCGGTGGGAATGGGCATCCTGTTGTTCGTGTTTTCTTCGCAAAACCGAGCGAGTGGAAACCGGGTTCAAGGCGGATGGATTTGCGCGTTGGCCGTTGGTGTAATGATCACCCTGGAAGGCGATTTCACAACCGAGTTCACCTGGCCGAATCTGCAACACGCCGCCACTTTTTACCGGGTGGTTGCAACCCCGTTTCCGCTGCTCCTGGTCCTCGCAGCACGGGCCTCCAAAGTGCGCGCTGGCGCGACCATTGCCGCCGCGACCTACATGTTGATTTATATCGGAATGATCCTGCTGCTCCCGTTGTTCCCGGCGCATCCCAAGCTCGCGCCGGTTTATCACCCGGTCGATCACATGGTGCCGCCCGCGTTCCCTTTGCTCCTCATCGTGCCGGCCATTGCGATCGATCTCGTGAGTTGGTGGTTTTCGCGGTCAACGAAAAATGGGGATCAATCCAGGTCGTTGCCCAATCCATCAGATCTCTCCCAAAGCTGGTGGCGCGACTGGTGGATGGCTGCCGTGGTCGCCGCAATATTTATCGCGATCACTTTTGCCGTGCAATGGCCTTTCGCCTCCTTTCTGCTCAGCGACGCCGCCGATAACCGGTTCTTCGCCCGCAGCGGACATTGGCCTTATTTCTCGCAACCTGGAAACTGGATGAACAGTTTCTTCGATTTCAAAAAGGATCCCGTGACATTTCGTGGCGTCGCGATCGCTTTCGTAGCAGCATTCTTTTCCGCGCGCATTGGGCTGTGGCTCGGAAATTATTTGCTCCGGCTCAAGCGATGAGAACCCGCCTCGCGCTATTTCTTCTCGCCAGTTGCCTTGCAGCACAGGCGCATATCGGCAGCCCCAACGTTTTCCTGGAAGACAAAGCTGGCGAATATCCGGTTCGCGTGGTCATTCGCCCACCGCAAGTCGTGCCCGGCCTTGCCGAAATCACCGTGCGCGTGCCCGAGCCGGTTCAGCGCGTCACCGTCCTGCCCGTCTTTTCCCGAACGGGACGTGGCGGATCACCTCCGCCGGACGAAGCCAAGCTTGTCCGCGGCGAAACCAATCTCTACTCAGCGGCGCTTTGGCTGATGAAGTCGGGCGCTTACAGCGTCGAGGTGATGATCGAAGGCCCGCGCGGCAAAGGCACACTCGTCGTGCCCGTAAATTCTATGGCCACGAACACCCAACCGATGGCTCGCGGTTATGGCCTGATGCTTGCATTCCTCGGGACGATTCTTTTCGCGGCCGGCTTGAAGATCGCCAGCGCAGTTTTCAGTGAAAGCCGACTCGATCCTGGAGTGATTCCATCCCGACGAAACCGCTGGCACGGCCGCGCGGCGATGCTGCTGGCCGCCGGGATTTTTTCCCTCGCGTTATGGGGCGGAAAGAAATGGTGGGACTTCGAGGACCGGAATTACCGAAACAATTCTCTCTTCAAACCGGTCCCCGTGTCGGCGCAGGTGCGGACTGACCACGACCAACTGATCCTGGCTATCAAGGTCGAAGCGTCTGAGCGTCGTGGCCGGTGGACGCCGCTCATCGCGGACCATGGCAAATTAATTCATCTGTTCCTGGTGCGCGATGGAACTCAGGGCGCATTCGCCCATCTGCATCCTGTGCTCCGTGGCGCAGCGGAATTTGAAGTCCCTTTGCCTCCGCTCCCGACGGGTAACTATTTCATCTATGCCGATGTCACTCACGAAGACGGTTTTTCCGAAACTCTCGTTGCAAATACAGAAATTCCTGCGGCATCCCTCGAAATGAAACGGCTTTGGCTCGGAAATTCGGCAGAGGCAATTTGCTCGGCCGCTGTCTCGCAGATGCTGGCGCAAAAATTATTTTTCCCGCCGGACCCGGATGATTCCTGGCGAATGGAAATCGGGGCCACCGCGTCCTCGCAGAATTCGCCGAGTCCGGTCGCCGACGCTGGAGGCGGCTACAAAATAATTTGGGAGAATTCCGGGGTTCCCGGAAAAAGCTTCGACGGGTCGCTTCGGTTTAAACTTCTCGCTCCCGACAACCAACTCGCCCGGATAGAGCCTTACATGGGGATGCTGGGGCACGCCGTGGTGCGACGCACGGACGGGAAGGTTTTTGCACACATTCATCCAGTCGGAACATTTTCCATGGCGGCTCAACAATTTTTTACCGAGGGCAAACCCGCAGAAAAAATAAAAGAGCTTGCGTCTGCGGGCCTCGCGTCGACGCCCGAAGTTCACAGCAGCCACACCAATGGCGGCGGTGCCCTTGGAGAAATTTCTTTTCCCTACGCCTTCCCGGAACCCGGGCCCTACCGGTTTTGGGTGC
>JBDSIW010000394.1:0-6060 GCA_039917795.1 Verrucomicrobiota bacterium
GCACGCGCGCGATAACGAGCAACTCCTTTCCGCCTTGGAGATTTTAAAGTCGCGCGGCAATTCGCTCGTGGTCGTCGAACATGATGAGGAAACGATGCGCCGCGCCGATCACGTGATTGACCTTGGCCCTGGTGCCGGCATTCACGGTGGCGAAATCGTAGCGACCGGGACGTTGAAGGAATTAATGCGCCACAAGGAGTCGATCACTGGCTCGTGCCTGCGCGGGAAGCGATGTTTTCCGCAATCCGGAAAACGCCGGCCGACTACTGTGGCCGCCGAAACGAAGAGGCGAACTTCTGGATCCAAAGTAGGTAAAGCGGACCGCCTCCTCGCGTCATCGGCTGCATTGAATCTAAGCGGCGCGTCCACACACAATCTGAAAAATCTCACCGTCAATTTTCCGCTCCACCGGTTTGTGGTCGTCACGGGCGTCAGTGGTTCAGGCAAAAGCACTCTGGTGCGCGAATGCCTGCTGCCCATGGTTGAGGCGAAGGGAAAGCTGAAAAATCCGAAGGCGGAATTCATTTCGTCGATTCCAAATTTGAAGGGGATGAAACTGAAAGGCCACGAGAGCATCCAATCCGTTTACGAGGTTGATCAGTCTCCAATTGGCCGGACGCCTCGCTCGATCCCCGCCACCTACGTTGGTTTCTTCGATGAGATTCGCCAGGTCTTTTCGCAATTGCCGGAGGCGCGCATGCGCGGTTATTCATCGAGCCGGTTTTCCTTCAATAGCGCGCAGGGCCGCTGTCCGGAATGCGAAGGCGCCGGGACGATCAAGCTGGAAATGAATTTTCTCCCCCCCGCATTTGTCCGCTGCGAAACCTGCGGCGGCTGCCGCTTCAATCAAGAAACTTTGGACATCGAATTTGGCGGGAAAAATATCGCGCAAGTGCTCGATCTCAGCGTAGCGGAAGCCATCGAATTTTTTGCGGCGCTGCCCCGAATCCGTCGCCCGCTCGAAGCATTGCGCGACACCGGCCTGGATTATATCAAGCTCGGCCAGACCAGCCCCACTCTGAGCGGCGGCGAGGCGCAACGAATGAAGCTCGTCACCCATTTGCTTTCCGGTTTCAGGAATCCGAAACTGGACGCAAAACTCCAAACCAAAAAACAGGCGGAGCGCTCGGAACCGGCGCGGCTCTTTTCCTCGCTATTTATTTTGGAGGAGCCCACGATCGGTTTGCACATGGCCGACGTGCGCAAGCTCGTGGAAGTGCTGCAGCGCCTTGTCGATTCCGGGCATTCCGTCATCGTGATTGAGCACAACCTGGATTTGATCGCCGAGGCGGATTGGGTCATCGATCTCGGGCCCGAAGGTGGCGCGGGAGGCGGGCAAATCGTGGCGGAAGGGACGCCGGAAGAAATTGCCGCCAACCGTCACTCGCATACGGGAAGGTTTCTTCGTAAAGTTCTGCGCCATGGCTGAACCCTACGAAGAAATTCTCGAAGGCGAAACGCACCTGCGTCACGCCCCCGGCCCGCGCCATGAAAAAATTTGCGGCTTTTTGCACCAGCAGGTTTCGGCAATCCTGGCAACAAATTCAACCTCCCGCCTTTTGCCGCCCCGCTCGGTCGTCCAGCTTTCGCCCGGAACCCTGATTCGTCCCGACCTCGCTTTGGTGACCGCCGCAAATAATCGCCTGTGGCTGGCTGCCGAAATTATCGACTCAGACGACCATCGCATTGACACGGTTTTAAAAAAGACGATCTACGAAGACACCAGCCTGCCCCGCCTCTGGATGATTGACCCGCGCTACGACAACATTGAAGTCTATCAAGGCGGCGCTTATGGCCTCGCCCTCCAGCACATCCTCGCCACCAAAGAAATTTTGACCGAAACACTCCTGCCCGGTCTGAGCATCGCCGTGGCCCGCCTGTTCAATGGCGCGTGAAGATCGACGCAGGCGGCGGACGGTTGCTGACATTTGAACCAGTGTGTCTGCTCCGCGCGGCGAAATCTTTCGAGTCCACGCTTGCGCCGCAAACTGAGTTTGCCTACAAGACTCCGCATGCCTGATGGCTCATTTGATTTAAATAAATTTCTGGAAAAGCGATCCGCTGCGGTCAACCACGCCTTGAACCAGTTCCTTCCCCGCGCCGCCGCCAAGCCATCGACCATTCACCATGCGATGCGCTATTCCCTCTTCGCCGGAGGAAAACGGATGCGTCCCGCAGTTTGCCTTGCCGCTGCCGAAGCCTGCGGCGGCTCGGAAAAGGAGGCCATGCCACTGGCCTGCGCCGTCGAATGCATTCACACCTATTCGTTGATCCACGACGATTTGCCCGCCATGGACAACGACGATTATCGCCGTGGAAAATTGACCAACCATAAAGTTTTCGGCGAAGGCGTCGCGATTCTCGCCGGCGATGCGCTGCTCACCCAGGCCTTTGAAATCGCCGCCCGCTCGTGCGGATGGCGTCGCTATCCACATCGGGAAATCATTTTGGAGCTCGCCCGGGCGTCGGGTTCGTTGCAATTGATCGCCGGACAAGTGGCCGATCTCGAGGGAGAAGGGAAAAAAACTTCAGCCGCTCAACTCAAATATATTCACGAGCGCAAAACCTCCGCCCTGCTCTGCTGCTCGGTGCGCCTCGGCGGCATGAGCGCGAACTGCAATCCCGCGCAACTGAAAGCGCTGACCGATTTCGGTTACAACGTGGGTCTCGCTTTCCAGATTATTGACGACATTCTCGACGTCACCCAGACCAGCGAGCAACTCGGGAAAACGGCGGGCAAAGACACCGCCACGCAAAAGGCGACCTACCCATCGATTGTCGGATTGGAAAAATCACGCCTTCTCGCCAGGCGGTTGACCGATCGCGCCTTCGCCAGCCTGAAAATTTTCAAGGGCAAGTCCGCCGCCCTCGAGGCATTGGCCGATTACCTACTCCGCCGCGAAAAATAACATCATTGCTCCGTGCCAGGAGGCAAGCCGGGTAAACGTCGGGGCGTAAAACCTCGGAATTAAATCTCCCCCTCAAGGCGTCGAAGTTTCCGCCACACGCCCGAGCTCAGCGAGCTTGAGCACGGTATTCCAATTTCGCGCGGTGTTCATCACGCCGATCCATCTGTCGAATTTCTCGGCCATTTTGCATTTCCCGAAGCCGTTCGGCGTGTGCAGGTAGGCAACGCCATTGATAACCTCAATCGCCTCGCCCTTTACGGCGCAGGCTCGAATGCGATTGACGTCCTCGGCCCGCGGCGCACTTTCGAGCAACGCGGCGTGAACCGTGGTCGGCGCGTTCGCCGCAGCCTGTGTAAAAGGATTGTGCGCGATCAGATTGTCCCACTCCGCCAGCGTCTCCGCGAAGATCGCCTTGTCGAAATTGAACTGCGTCCGGCAAAGCTCCGCGATCGTGGCGATGACCCCCTTCTTATTCTGTCGGCTCCGGATGATCGCGTTGCCGCTGTTGATGTACGTGGCCACTTTTTCAAAGCCCACCTCGGTGAGTTTTTCGCGAAGCGCCTTGGTAGGCAACTGCGTTTTCCCGCCAACACCGCGAAAGAGGATGAGATAAACAGTGCGTTTCATCGGCCTGCGATTGTGGACTCTGTTGCTGCGTCGTTCAACGCTTCGACACGCGCAGCTCCTCACTCGAAAAGCCGCCCGCGATTGAAGCGCCAGATGGCGACGCCCATCACGCCCATCGTGATGCCCACCAGCATGCCCACGGTCGGCAGGATTTGCAGGAACGATTGGCCCGCCCACAGCACTTGGGAAAAGCCTTCCATCGCCCAGTACACGATCGTGAACTTCGCAATCTTCTGCATGAACTCCGGCATGAAGCTGACCGGAAACCACGCACCACCGCACGCACTCATGGTCAGCACAACGAATGTGGCCAGACCTTGGGCCGCAGCCGCCGAAGGCGTGAAAGCAACGATCAACATGCCGAGTGCGGTCGAGGCCGCGCCCGCGGCGACGCAAATCACCACGAGATTCCAGAAGTTGCCCATTACATCCACACCATACAGCACGCGTCCCGCGAAGAAGAGCGCGGTGAGTTGCACCAGCCCGAGCAGCGTGCCGAAAAGGAATTTGCTCCAAAGAATATGCGCACGCCGCACCGGCGCGGCCAGCAGGCGTTGAAAGATGCCGGTCTTCTTCTCCTCGAAAAACGCCGAAGACGAGCCGCTAACTGCGAAGAGCAGGAACATCATCGCCCAACCGCCCACTACGCGCGTCGCCTCCCGGTTCTTCACCTGTTTGCCAACCACTAGCTCGCTCTCGATTTTTACGATGTCAGTCAGCGAAACGGCGGGTGAGTTCGTCTGCGCGCCGTCCCCGTTCGGACGCTTGAGATTTGAAGGCCCGAAGTCGCCGGACTCGATGCGGCGTTGGATGTCTTCGCGGTCGCCGCCGAACGTATTCGTGATGGTCGTGGCGAGCGTGTCTGTGAAGCGATTGAAACGGGCCTCGCCTACGAACTGCTTGCCGCGCCCCATCAGCGAGCGGCTAAGGAATTCCGGTGCGTTGGAGAAAATCGCCTTCTGCAGCAGTCCATAGACGGTCTGCGCTTCAATCTCGTTGCGCGGATTGGAAGGATTTTCAACCGCACGCCAATGGCGTTCTGGCGAATCAAGTCGCGCGGAATGACCACCCCGAAGCGAAGCTGGTTGTCGCGCATCATCGCGCGCACGTCATCCTCGGTGAATGGCGGCTGCGATGAGCCGGTCGCCGTTTTGCTATTGGTGACGAGGCGAAACGCTTTTTCCGCGGCCAACGCCGCGACGAGTTGCTGCGCTGCGGGTTCGCTGCTCTCGTTGATCACGGCGAGGCGAATGCCCGTGGGTCCGGAATCCTTGCGATTGATTCCGAACACCTGCCCAAAAACGTAGATGAGCATGATCGGGACAAGGAACGTGAGACTGAGGGCGGCCTTGTCACGGAGGAATCTCGCTCAATCCTTACAAAACAAAGTGAAGATGATTGGCATGAAATTCCCTTTCAATCCCGGAGCGTCCTTCCAGTCAGGTGCAGGAAGAGCGCCTGAAGCGTGGGGCGCTCATGCGTGAAGAGCCGCGGCGGCACAACGTGCTGCTCTGCGAGCTAGAACTCCGACAGACAAGGCCCGCGCGCGGTTGAAACCGATGCGTGCTGGTGGAGGAAGCGAGCGCGCCGAGTGCCGCGAGTTTTTGCGTGAAGGCTGCGGTAACGTCGGTAGCTGGGAAAGTGATTTCGTCTTCAAACGAAAGCTGCGCGAGCAAGTCGTCCAAGATCCCCAGCGCTAGAATCTTGCCGTGATCAATAATGCCGATCCGCGAGCAGAGCCGCGTCGCTTCCTTCATGTAGGCTCGTCTCAGAGCAGCAGCTTTGGCCGATGCAGGAGCGCGGCGACCAGATTGAGCCGGCGTTGCATGCCACCGGAAAATTTCTTCACCTGGTCGTGCCGCCGGTCGGCAAGTTGGACAGCTGCGAGCGCTTCATCAATGCGCGCGCGCAGCTCTGCTCCAGCAGCCCATAAAGTTCGCCGAAGATTCGCAGATTTTGTTCGGCACTGAGATCTTCGTAAAGGCGATACTCTGCGGCACGAAACCGAGCGAGGCCCGAACCGCCACATCAGAGGCTGACAACGGCACGCCATCTAGCTTCATCGTCCCGGCATCAGGAGCGCGCAGGCCCGCCACGAGCGCCATGAGCGTGGATTTGCCCGCGCCGTTGGGGCCGAGCAGACCGAAGAACTCGCCTCGCGCGATGTCGAGGGATACGCCATCAAGGGCGGTCAGCGCACCGTAATGTTTAGTAACGGATTGAATGCAGAGCATCGGGTGGCGAGCTTCTGAGAACCGCTTTTGCTTCGCAAGCCGGGAATTGGTGCAATTCGTCTCTGGGTTCAAACCTTTAACGAGCCACGGAATCCCCTGCCCTGATAGTAAGACTCTGCACCGTTGTGACCCACGAAGACACGGCCGTAACGGCGATCTCCATAAATCGCGCCGCCGAGTTTTCGGATATCCGCTGGCGTCTTCAACCAGCTCGACGACTTCGTATCGAACGCGCCCAGCTTCTGCAGCTCGAAATATTCTTCTTCCGTCAAAAGCTCGATGCCCATGGC
>JBDSIW010000395.1:0-3847 GCA_039917795.1 Verrucomicrobiota bacterium
CTCGCTGAGCGAATAGTTGAGACTTAGCGCATTGTGACGCCGTAGGTTTCACGTGGGGGCCGGATGGCTGGCTCTACATGACGCACGGTGTGTTCACGCATTCAAAGGTGAAGATCCCAGAGGCAACCGAGCCCGGCATCGAGATGAACGCCGCAGTCGCGCGCTATCATCCGGTGACGAAAAAGTTTGAAATTTTTGCCGACGGCACGAGCAATCCGTGGGGCGTTGATTTTGATAAATACGGGAACGCATTCGTCAGCGCGTGCGTGATTGATCACCTCTTTCACATGGCGCCCGGGGGCATTTACGCGCGGCAAGGCGGCACACCCGGAAATCCCTACGCCTACGAATTGCTTCCATCGATCGTGGACCACAAGCATCACATGGCGGCTTACGCGGGTATCTGCATTTATCAAGGGGACAATTTTCCGGAGGAATATCGCGGGCATGTTTTCATGGGAAACATTCACCAGAACGCGATCAACCACGACCGCCTGATTCCGAACGGCTCCAGCTTCAAGGCGGTTGCCGAAAAAGATTTTCTGACGACGACCGATGGCTGGTTTCGTCCCGTGAGCGAGCAAACTGGACCCGACGGCGCGCTCTGGATCGCCGATTGGTATGACAAATATCCGTGCTACCAAAACGCGAACGCTGATCCTGAAGGCGTGGATCGCGAGCGCGGCAGAATCTGGCGCGTGGTTTACACGGGAAAAAATGCGGGAAAGAAAATCGGTTCGCGTCCTGAGACGAAAATGGATTTAGGCAAATTGAAAAACGAGAAACTCGTAAAAATGCTGGAGGATTCAAATGTATGGCCACGGCGCGTTGCACAAAGAATTCTGATGGAACGAGGAAGCGATTTAGGAACGGTCGAAAACGCAATTCGCCTAATGAAGAGTAACCAACCGACCGAAACGCGTTTAGCGGCGTTCTGGATACTACAACGGCGGGGCGATATGTTTCCGTTATTTTGGGAGCCTAGTGTTGCTCCTCCAGAAATTGATCCATTTCGTGGTTGGGTTCGTGCCCGCCGCTATGGCGAACTGAGGGACTCATCTCCAATCGCGCTACAGACTTTAGAAAAATTAGCCCCTGACCCCGATCCCTCCGTCCGCCTCGCCGTCGCCACCGCCTGTCGCCAACTCGTTTCCAGTTCGCTCACCGTTGACACCGACATCAATTACGAGGTGCCCGTGGGAAAAATTCTCGGCGCACTCATCAAATCATCCGCCGACGCAAAAGACCCCTTGATCCCGTTCATGATCTGGATGGCGAATGAGCCGCTCGTCGCGAAAAATCCCGCACCCGGTTTGAAATGGCTCGCGGAAAATGGCCCGTCCACGATGCCGCTCAGCGGAATTCTCGCGCGCAAATCCATGCGCCGCATTTGCGACACCGGCGACACGAAGAAAATGGATGCCGCGACCGAATTTCTCCTCGCCATCGCAGACAAAAACAACGAGCTCACGATCGCGGCGCTCGATGGTTTACTCGAAGGACAACGGGCCAAACCAATTCTTCCCGCAGGCGGGGCCGAGAAGGTGCTTGCGAAGTTGAACGAAAATCCGAATGCCGAAGTGAAGCAGCGAACCCAACAGCTCGGCGCGCTTTGGGGTGATGCCGTTGCCGTCCGGGCCACCATCGCCAAAATTTCACAGCAAAGTCTGAGCGCCGCGGAGCGAATCCAAGCGATCCAGTCCGCCAAGCAAACCAAGACGCAGGATTTGCTGGACGCATTGGTGGTTTCGCTCCGCACTGATCCTGATCCGACGGTTCGACAGGAGGCGCTGCGATCGTTCGCGGTTTTTTCCGATTACGATTTGCCGAAGCTCGCACTCGAACTCTGGAAGGATTTTCCGGTTGCCACCCGCAAGGTTGGCGTGGAGGTAATGGCGTCGCGATCCAACTGGGCCCAGGCGTTACTCGATGCGGTGGCGAAAGGGGCCGTTTCGCGAAATGAGTTTTCGGCGTCGGACATTCGCTCGTTGCACCAGAGCGGCGACGAAGCGGTGCGCGAGCAAGCGGACGTTGTTCTCGGCAAATTCCGCGAAGCCACCGCCGACAAGGTGAAGTTGATCAAAGAAAAACGCCGGGATGTTTTGTCGGGCGAGCCGAACATCGCGCGGGGCCATGACCTGGCCAAAAAAACCTGCTTGGTCTGCCACAAACTTTACGGCGAAGGCGCGGAAGTCGGGCCGGATTTGACGGGCGTGGGGCGCTCCACACTCGAGGCGTTGCTGGCGAACGTGGTCGATCCAAATCAAATCATCGGCAAAGGCTACGAGAACGTTTTGGTCGAGACGAAGGATGGCCGGTCGATCAGCGGGCGAATGATTGAAGATTCGGATGCTCGCGTAAAACTGATCGCCGCCGGGCCAGTGGAATCCGTGGTGGCGAAATCGGACATCGCGTCATTGAAAGTCAGCGAACTTTCCGTGATGCCCGAAGGATTGGAACAAATGCCCGTGGAAGATTTTCGCGACCTGATCTGGTTTATCCTGAACCCGACACAGGAAGGCGCGCTCACGCCGGAGAAGCGAAAGGCTTTGATCGAGAAATAAGGATGGGAGAACCAGAAAACGAATATCGGGCACACTTAAAATGGGCGGAGCCAACAGTCACGTTTCCTACGGATTTTCCACCCGATAGAGGCGCGTGCGGCTGCGGAGGTAGAGCGCTTTGCCATCGACGGCGGCGGTCGCCATGAAGCCGTCTCCCATTTTATTTTTACCGAGCACTTTGAATTCCCGTCCTGCCTCGATGACCGTGGCTTCACCTTCCTCGTTAAAAAAATAAACATGGCCTTCAGCGTAGAGCGGCGCGGAGGAAAAATTTCCGCCGATTCGTTCGCGCCAGATTTCCTTGCCCGTTTTGGCTTCGAGACAACTGGCGACACCGCCGTCGTCCACCATGAAAATCAAATCCTCGACCAGCAGCAGCGACGGGCGCGCGGGGACATTGCGCGCGACTTTCCAGACGACGTGTGAATCAGTGACCACGCCCGTTCCGCCCGGCCGGATTGCCCAGACTTCACCCTTCCCGTTGCCCGTGCAACAGAAGATCAATCCCTGTCCGAAAACCGGCGTGGTGGCGGTCGTGTGGGTCTTATGCTCCTCGGCGCGCCAAAGTTCTTTGCCGGTGAATGGGTCGTAAGCGTAATACGCCTTTGATCCCTGGCTAAAGAGAAGCGGTTTGCCATCGATCTCGAAAACGCGCGGGGTGGAAAAAGATTTGCGCCAATCCCCATTGGCGTCGGGTTTTCCGTCCTCCTTCAGATCCTTGAAATCCACCGAGCGTTCCGTGCGCCAGAGCGTTTTGCCGGTGTTCTTGTCCAGCGCAACCACGAATTGAAAATCGCTGCCATCGAAATTATGAAGCAGCATATTTTTGTAAATCGTCACCGATGAGCCGGCGCCGCGGAAATGGTTGCATACAAAGTCGCGCCGTTCCCAGATTACTTTGCCCGACCGGGTGTCGATGCAGGCGACTGCGGGCGAACCCCAACTCGCGTAAAGCCGCCCCGGTTCAATCACTGGCGTGGGCGAAGCGTAACTATTGAAGGCGTGGGCGAATTGCGGCGCTTCCACCGTGAACAACATTTCCTCGCGCATGATCTTCCCGCTCTCTTCATTCACGCAAACAACCGAGAGTTCCGTCCCTTTCGGGTTCGCCGTCGTCATCCAGATTTCGCCGCCAAGAATTACGGGCGACGACCACGCGCGCCCGGAAATCGGCGTTTTCCATTTCACATTTTTCTCGTCGCTCCAAGTGGTCGGCAAACCCTTGGCGTCGGAAAGACCCTGCCCGGTCGGACCGCGGAACTGCGGCCAATCTCCCTGCGCGC
>JBDSIW010000396.1:0-3324 GCA_039917795.1 Verrucomicrobiota bacterium
ATGGCTTCGAGCCAGGTCGCGTCACCGGACGGGCGACTCCCCGGCTTGACGCGATTCAAAAATTCCAACTGAGCGGAACCTTGTTCCGGTGCCAGGAAAACAAACGTCCACGCTCCAGCGCGAAAAAACTTCAACGAATTCGTGCTGCCGGCCAGTTTCGTTTGCCATCCGCTCGCCTCCCCCAATTTGGCCGGCAAAGGTTTGGGTGACTTGCTGGATTGAATCAGATTTGTTTCCCAGATTCTGGAGCGGGCATCGTCGAGGCGAACCGCGAGGTAAAGTTCAAGGCTTGAGTTCGGCTTTCCATGCAGTTCGGCCCAGGATTCGGCGGAAAGCAAATCATTGAAGAGCGGCCTTAGCGCCGTGGCGCGGTTGGTGCCCGAGTCGGTCCCAAATGCTTTTGCCGAGGCGCGCGAAAGTTTTTGCAAAACATCTTCGCGGAGCTGAATCGTCTGTTTCAACTCTCCAATTTTTTTGAGCTTGGCCGCGTTGGGATTTCCAGCCAGCGCGGCGCTCCCGACAAAATGGTAACTGGCCAGCAGATCATCGGCCGCAGAGACGGACCTCCCGGAATAAAAATAAACAAAAATCAAACAGGCAAAAATGAGGCGGACTTTTTTCATGCGGCGCATCTGAGTGCCAGATTAATTCTCCTTTGGCAAATCGCATTTACTCGCGCGCGCCGGGCAGCCATCCGCCCAACGACTGGATGGGTTCCAGCCGATTTCGCGGCGTAATCCACACTGCCACCGCCGCCCGTTTGGGAACCACCGTGAGCGCAGATTTTAAGGTCAGGACACCCTCATAACTCGCAGCGCCTTTGGCCGCCGCGACCTCCGCCAACGCCAGCACCACAAAGTCGTGCTCCAGCTTGCGCCCGCGATTCTCGCCCGCCTTCACATCCGATTTCAAATTGAAGCCAAGCAGGGCGGCATGAAAATCAAACAACGAAGAAGCGCCCGGATCAGACGGATCAAAGCGCAAAGTCCATTGCGTGCCATTAGTAGATCGAGCGATGACCTGGCCCACGATCCGGCCCGATCCGCGCGGCAGCTTTTCGTCGTCGAACCAGCCGCGCCATTCCTTCCCGTTCAGGACGAAACCAGGAGTGTAAACTGAACGGGTGCGGCCCTGCTCTGCGGACACCCGCTGTCTTTCCGAATACGCTTTGGCCGCGAATGGATCTTTCCAGCCCAGGTAATCCCAATAATCGACATGAAAGGCCACCGGCACGAAATCCTTCCAAAGTTTGGAGTCCGCCGTGAGATGCGACAGCCATGTTTCGGCGGGCGGACAACTGCTGCAACCTTCCGAAACGTAAAGTTCCAGGAGTGGGGTTTGCGCGGCTGTGCTTTGAAAAAAAATCGGGCTTGCACTCCAGAGTCGTGGAGCCGAAACCAGCAATCCGCACCAAACCAGTGTGGCCAAAGATCCCGTGTAGCCCCCGCGCCCATTCGACAGCCAACGAACAAAAGCCTTTTTAAGAAATTTCATTGCCAATCTTTTCATGCCCCTGCTTCTATCTTCTGTGCGCGCCGCCCGATTTGCAAAATATTTTCTCCCGGTTTTCCTCTGGATGTTCCTGATCTTTGGCGGTTCCACCAACCTGGGCGCTCCGCGAAACACCTCGCGGATTCTCGTTCCGCTGTTGCGCTGGCTCCATCCCGGCATAACGGATGAAACCATCGGCAGGATTCAGTTCGTCATTCGCAAAAGCGCCCATGCCACGGAATACGGAATTCTTTGCCTCCTGGTCTGGAGGGCGTTGCGCAATCGAACCGCCGCACCCGCTTCCGGCTGGAACTGGCGCGACGCGCGCTACGCGATTTTAATTTCCGCGCTCTATGCCGCCACGGATGAATTCCACCAATCGTTCGTTGCCTCGCGCGAGGGTTCGCCCTGGGATGTGTTGCTCGACACGTGCGGAGCGACGCTGGCCATTTTTTTGTTTTGGAGAATCGGGCGGAAGTATAAACATTGGTGACGAAACCGAATGAACCGCCCACTCATCACAGTGGCGCTCCTCTATTCCGGCGGCCTCCTGCTCGGGAACCGGTTTTATTTTCCCTTGCCGTGGCTGTTCGGTGCGGCCTTCGTTCTCTTGGTCGCCGCGCTGTTTTTTGTCCGCGATTTTCTCCTCCTGGCGGTCATCGTTTTAACGGGCTGGATCAACTTGTCTTCGCGAACGGAAATCATTTCCCCTATGGATTTGCGACGCCACATCGGCAACGGCGCCGAATATTTGTCGGTTCGCGGCACGCTCCGGTCCACCCCGACCTTTCGCGTTTTCGAGCTGAACGACCAGGAAGCTTGGCGCACCCTGGCCCAGATTGAAGTCACTGAAATTTTTCTCCGCGAAAAATGGCTCCCCGCAACGGGCCGCGCCATGGTCAGCACGACCGGTTTGTTGGACGAACAATTTTCCTCGGGACAATCGGTGGAAATCGCGGGAATCCTCCAGGCGCCGCGCCCGCCTTTGGCCGAGGGCCTTTTCGATTATCGCACCTTCCTGAAACGCCAGGGGATTTATTATCAACTTGGCGTCACGGCAACCAATGATTGGAAAACGATTGGCCCGATTCTGCCCCGACCGGTGGCGGATCGGTTCTTCTTCTGGGCGCAAAAAGTTTTGCAATTAGGGATGCCGGGAGAAGATGAACCGCTGCGATTGGTCTGGGCCATGACGCTCGGCTGGAAGACCGCGCTTTCGGACGAGGTAAGCGAGCCGTTCATGCGATCGGGGACCATGCACATCTTCGCTATTTCAGGATTACACATCGCGCTCATCGCGGGAATTTTGGTCGCGCTGTTGCGGGTGATGCAGGTTCCGCGCGGCTTCTGCGCCTTCATCGTCGTCCCGCTGATTTGGTTTTACACCATGGCGACCGGTTGGCAGCCCTCGGCGATTCGTTCCACCATCATGATGACCATCATCGTTGCGGGCTGGTCGCTCAAGCGGCCAACCGACCTGCTGAATTCGCTCGCCGCATCGGCCCTCATCATCCTGGTCTGGGATCCGCAGCAACTTTTTCAAGCGAGTTTCCAGCTTTCATTTTTCGTCGTGCTGAGCATTGCGCTCCTGATGCCGGGGTTTCAAAAATCACGCGACCGATGGCTGAATCCCGATCCCCTGCTGCCTCTGGAACTTCGCCCGCGCTGGCGCCAATGGCTCGATTTTCCGTTACGCTATTCCATTACTGCGCTCGCCACATCGCTGGCCGCCTGGCTCGGCTCGCTGCCGTTGATTGCCTATTATTTTCACCTGTTCACGCCGATCAGCCTGGCCGCGAATTTTGTGATCGTCCCGCTTAGCAGCTTTGCGCT
>JBDSIW010000397.1:0-2601 GCA_039917795.1 Verrucomicrobiota bacterium
ATTTTAAAATCAAGATTTTGATCATGGAATTTGAATCAATTTGAAAATCACCCTTGGTGACGGACACTTTTCCTCCTCATAAGATTTTTTGGCGGGCAGAGTGCCACCGCCAGTTCTGTTCCATTCGCACACCCGGAGTTCAACGGCCAGCAACACGGCTGCGAAGATCGCGAACATTCCTGCCGCAGCGCCCGCCACCAGCAAGGTTTCCGCTCCCCCGCACTGAGGGTGAAAACATTGCGCGAAAAGTGATCCAAATGCGCCACCCACTATGATGCACGGACCTTCCGCGCCAAACAGGCCAAAGTTGCCGATGGGAATGGCGGCGGAAATCGGCTTGAGAATGGCGACCTTCAATCGAATTTTGCTGCGAACGAGCAGAATGGCCTCGATCGCCTTGGGAATGCCGTGATCGTGGATTTTTCCCGACCCGACTCGCGCCACTAATCCAATGATCAGGGCGCGAGCTTTGGAAAAACTTTCCTCGGTTCACCGAGAGCAACTCAAACGCATTGTCCTCCGAAATCAGTGAATTATTGCAACACCGTCAGCCCACCGAATCACCCTGAGAACCCGCTTGGAAAGCGAGTAATCGTCCCTAAATTCGAAAGTTGATCTCACCGGTGGTGACCCCATCCACCGCCTCGACGATATCCGGGGCCAATGTCGAAGCGGAAACTCGGTCCGTTGAAAAATGGGCCCGGTCCATAGTAGTAAGCAGGCGGCCCGTAATAAACGGGCGGAGGGTAGGCGTAGCCCGGCTCGTATCGGGGCGGCGGCTGGTTCATATCGAAATAAATCCGGTGGGGAATGCGGTCTTGCGGCCCAAAAAAATGTCCCGTTTGGAAAAATCGAAACTGGGCAAATTGATTCGTGGTAACCGGCGTGGCGCGGACTTCATAAACCTCTGAACCGAAGTCGTGAAAAGTTCCATCGGTGTCGCCAAAGATTTTGATACGGACGGGTGACGGTCCAACAACTTCTCCATTGGCCTCGATCTGGGCGCCTGGCTGGGAGGCTTCAACCAGTACATCGTAGGCAATGGTTCCATTGGGACCGCGCTCTGCGCCGGGAGGAAGAGGCGAAGCGCAACCCGCGATCAGCGCAACAATGGCGGTCAGCGCCGCCAGGGAAAATTTCGAATTCATAAAGTAAAATGGCTCAAAGATGAAAAACGACAACTCCCATTTGATGGCCATTGCCTGGAATTAATTCAAACCACATTATCCTCCCATCATGAGCGCCGATGCAGATTTGATTTGGAAAACAGACCTCGTGATCGCGCAAACGGCGTGCATGGCGAGAAGTTTTCGGCACTGGACGGGCAACGATTTATTGAGCGAAATTTTTCAACCCGCCGAACTCGCAAAGGGAGTTTACGCCGCGCCCTTCGCTCTGGTTTCGCACGGCACTGACGCAGACCCGGTTTTGAATTATGGTAATCGCGCCGCGCAGGCGTTATGGGAAATGACTTGGGTAGAACTGACGCGCACGCCGTCGAGACTCACCGCTGAGGCGCCAAACCGCGAGGAACGGGCGCGGTTGCTGGAGGCCGTCACCCGCCAGGGTTTCATCGATGATTATTCCGGCGTGCGCATTTCGAAATCGGGCCGGCGTTTTCGAATTGTGCGCGCCACCGTTTGGAATCTGATCTCGGAAGACCACCAACCCTGCGGACAGGCGGCGATGTTTGATCGTTGGGAATTCCTTTGAGTCGCGGAAACTTCTGCGCCGATTCTTCGCTTTGCAATGGAGCGCCATTGTCTAAATTTAAACAAGAATGTCCGAGACACTGACCATCAATGAAATTTATTTGAGCCTCCAGGGCGAGAGCACCTTCACTGGGTTGCCGTGCATTTTTGTCCGGCTGACAGCCTGTAATCTGCGCTGTTCCTATTGCGACACGGCCTACGCATTCACGGAAGGCGGGAAAAAAAGCCTGACTGAAATCCGGGAAAGAATTGTTGAACTGGCTAAACCGTTCGCCCAGTCAATATTGGGTTCTCAGAAAACCAGACTTCCGCTCGTCGAATTAACGGGCGGCGAACCGTTGCTCCAGAAAAATGCTTTGCCTCTCATGACGTCACTCTGCGATGACGGATTCACGGTCTTGATTGAAACCAGCGGCGCGCTCGATATTTCGGAAGTGGATCCACGCGTCCACCGCATCATGGACTTGAAATGCCCGAGCAGCGGCGAATCCAGCCGCAACCGTTTGGAGAATCTTGCGCATTTGAAAATGACCGACGAAATCAAGTTCGTCATTGGCACCGAACAGGATTACGAATGGGCCCGGGAGAGAATTGCGGCGCACCGGCTCGACGCCATTTGCCCCGTTCTTTTCTCTTGGGTTGCGCCGTTGCAACCGCATCAAGTGGACAAGTCTTTGAAAAAAGTTCCGGAGGGCCAGACGCCGATCTCGCGAAAGGATCTGGTCGAGAGAATTACGGCGGACGCGCTGCCTGTGCGCTTCCAGCTTCAGTTGCACAAATTCATTTGGCCGCCCGATGAACGCGGTGTTTGACGGCGTCACATGAAAACCTCAGCCCAACAAACGCTCCGGCTTCTCCGCGATTATGAATCCCGTAACGTAACTTTCAT
>JBDSIW010000398.1:0-4849 GCA_039917795.1 Verrucomicrobiota bacterium
GTCCGCGCCGCTGTTACCGCTGCAGGACTGTGGGATGAGTTTCAAACCGGCTGGCTCTGCCTCGACTGCGAGTTGATGCCATGGTCGGCGAAGGCGCAGGAATTGGTGAAACAACAATACGCCGCAGTCGGCGCTTCAGCGCAAGCAACGCTCGCGGCTGAAGTGGGCGCACTTGAACAAGCCGCGGAACGCGGGTTGGATGTGGGCGAGTTGTTGGCGCACACAAACGCGCGGCGGCAAATGGTAAGCGACTACATCGAAGCTTACCGCCGCTACTGCTGGCCGGTGAACTCGGTGAATGACTTGAAGCTTGCGCCTTTTCATTTGCTCGCCACGGAAGGAAAAGTCCACGCCGACAAACCTCACGACTGGCACATGCAAACGTTGGCGCGCCTCGCCGGCGGGATCATTATCGCGACGCCTTTCCGTGTCATTGACGTGACCAATCCCGAAAGCGAAGCCGGAGGCATCCGTTGGTGGGAAGAACTGACTGGAGGTGGCGGTGAAGGAATGGTCGTCAAACCGTTTGAATTTATCGCCCGCAGCCGGCACGGGCTTGTACAACCTGCTGTCAAATGCCGCGGTCGAGAATATCTCCGCATCATTTACGGTCCGGAATACACGGCGTCAGAAAATCTCGATCGCCTCCGTGCGCGCGGACTTTCCACGAAACGTTCATTGGCTCTGCGCGAATTTGCCCTTGGCATCGAATCACTTGAGCGGTTCGCGCGTAAAGAACCTTTGCGCCGCGTGCATGAAGCCGTCTTCGGTGTGTTAGCAATGGAGAGCGAACCGGTCGATCCAAGGCTGTGAGTTGAAAAGCATTTCCGCATCGAGAATTGGCTTCTTGGATCGGCTCGAACAATTCGCTTTTTGAATCCCGTTTTGGAAATAGAAGCGGCCATTTTGAAAAACAGACATTTGCCGATTGGCGTTTTCCCATTGTGCGCCCTCCTTGTTGTTTGGTAGAAACCGCGCCAGGCATTATGGAACCTACCTACAAAGTCCGCGGATCAGACCTAAAAGAATATGGGCCGGTTGAGTTGGCTGAACTCACCACTTGGCTGCGCGAGGGCCGCCTCGCACCGCACAGCGAAGTGATGCGCAATGACATGAATCATTGGGCGGCCGCCGAAAACTTTTCAGAGTTGAAAAGCGCTCTGCCCGGCGCAGGGTCATTGATCTCCGTCGCTGTCCCGGCCGCCTCCGGCATCGCTGTTAATCCGGTGGCGGTGGCGCAATTAAAATCCGGTGCGTCGTGGTTTTATTGGATCGCGGCCCTTTCATTGATCAATTCCGCCGTCGCTTTTTCGGGAAGCGATTATGGATTTCTCCTTGGACTTGGCGTGACCAAAATCATTGACGCATTCGGCCGGGGATTTGAAACGTCTGGAAAAGTCATCGCGCTCGTCCTTGATTTAATCTTCGTCGCTCTCTTTGCGCTTTTCGGGGTCTTCGCCAACAAGGCGAAGACGTGGGCGTTCATCGTCGGCATGGTTCTTTACGGGCTCGACAGTTTGTTTTCGCTCCTCGTGCGAGACTGGTTTTCGTTTGCCTTTCATGGCTTCGCGCTCTTCTGCCTCTCGCGCGGATTCAAGGCTTGCCGCGAGTTAAACGCCCGGTAGTCCCGGACTCACGCCACCGAATTTCGCCGTGCGCGACAGAGAGTTGATCCTGGATTATGATTCGTCGAATGATGCCCAAGGCTCGATCCCACCTGTTCTTTCAACGAGCCGGCTGGATTCTCTTTTTCTGCATCGCGGCAGTCGTGATTTCCGGTTGCCGTTCCCCAACCTTGCCGAAGATCCAAAAAACTGTTTCAACCAACGCGCTTCCTGAAGCCGTCGCTTCCACGCCGCCCAAGCGCGTTTTCAATGTCCCAAAATCACAGCCCTCGACGGCGCAAAAATTCAATCCCGTTTTTTGGCTGGGCAATATGGATGACCCGGTTCCGCCGGATTGGTACCGTCCGAAAAATAAAATGCGCAAAGTGCTCTGGAACCTGCGCAATCCGCTCCACAATTTTTTCTTCTACGTGATTGGGATCGCCGACAAGGAATTTGAAATCGTGGGGCGCGTGCCCGGCCGGATTTCAAAACCCGGTGGAGGATGGAACTGGACGGTTTGCAAATACAAGTGGCTGCGGCTCCCGCTCATTTCCTACACGCGCGGCAGCTTCAATTTTTACCTCGGCTGGAGAAATCGCGGGAATCTGGGAATGAAATTGAACTTTTCAAATCGCTAATGGTTTAGGGCGTCAGGGCATCGAGCACTCCGTGCGGAGTTGTGACAAGATCGTTTTGGGCCAGCAAAGAGCGGCACCCTTTGCCTACGTCTGACGATCCGACTGAGTTCATCCGAATTAAAATCACGCACCGACTTGTTGCTTGATCGTCTCACAAATTTTTTGGCTCCAACGCTCTAACGCGGCGGCGTCCGGACCCTCGATCAGGAGTCTCGCTTTGGGTTCGGTGCCAGAATAGCGGAGCAAGACCCGTCCGCCATGGGGTTTCACTTCCGCTTCCGCCTGCGCAACAAACTCCATCACCCGATCCAGTTGCTCGAAGGGTTTCTTTTCCCGGACGCGAACGTTGGTGACCATCTGCGGAAAGCGCGTCCAGCATTTCACCAGTTCTGAAAGCGGTTTGCCCCGCAATTTCATAATGCGCAAAATCTGAAGCGCAGCCACCAGCCCATCGCCAGTCGTGCTGTGGTCGCCGAAAATCAAGTGCCCGCTTTGCTCGCCGCCGAAGTTGAAGCCGTTGCGCAACATTTCGTCGATGACATTTCGGTCGCCGACCGGCGTACGCACAATTTTTCCGCCCGCCTCGCGAATGGCGAGATCGAGACCGGCGTTGCTCATGACCGTGGTCACCAAAGTTTTTTCGGCCAGGGCGCTTTGGGCGAGCATATCCAATCCGGCAACGGCCATGATGTCATCGCCATCCACCACATTTCCCTTTTCGTCGCAGAGAATCACGCGGTCGGCATCGCCGTCGTGCGCAATACCGAGATCAGCGCGCATTTCGCGGACCTTGCGCGCGAGATTCTCGGGATGCATCGAGCCGCAGTCCTGGTTGATGTTCGTGCCGTTGGGTTGATTGCCGTAAAGAAAAACCTCGGCCGCCAGTTCGCGCAACACGCACGGGGTGGACTTATAAGCCGCGCCGTGCGCGCAATCGACCACGATGCGCAAGCCTTCCAGGGTCGAGCCCCGCGGAAACGAAGCCTTGGCAAATTCGATGTAGCGGCCCAGCGCGTCGTCAATGCGAACCGCTTTCCCGATTTCGCCAGCAGTGGGGCGGATGGTTTCGATGTCACCGCTAAACACGAGTTGCTCGATGCCTTGCTCAATGTTGTCGTCGAGTTTGTAGCCGTCCGCGCGAAAGAATTTGATTCCATTATCATCGTAGGGGTTGTGCGACGCGGTGATGACGATGCCGGCATCGGCGCGCAAACTGCGCGTGACGTAAGCGACGCCAGGCGTCGGGAGCGGACCGATGAATAAAACATCAACGCCCATGGAAAGAATCCCCGAAGACAGCGCGTTCTCCAGCATGTAGCCGGAAAGGCGCGTGTCCTTACCGATGACGATTTGGTGGCGACCGCGACCGCGCGGCTTGGTTTCGAGATGTTTGAAAACGTGAGCCGCAGCGCGACCCAGTTTAAGCGCAGTCTCGGCCGTGACCGGTTCCACGTTGGCGGTGCCGCGGACGCCGTCCGTGCCGAAAATCTTTTTGGGTGTATTCATGGGAAAATAAAATGCATCCATCAGGGAGAAACCAGTTCCACATTCACCGCGCGGGGCGCAACTTTGATAATTGTGACGCCGTCTGGAAAATCCAGGCGCACTTGCTGGTTTGTTTCTTCGAGCGACCGGACATTGGCAAGATCCACGTAAACCGCAATGTTTTGCGGATTCAAGTTCGCCAGGACCGCAGCCTCCCCCGTCACTTGAACGTAAATGTAAGCCGGCACCACCGTGAAAACATTGGTGTCGCCAGAACGGGATAAAATACGGACCGGCAGCCGGCTAAATTCGCGGGTAGTTGGCGTGGTGATCGGGTTTTGCGGCAAGCGAAAATCTCCTCGGATTCCATAATGGATGGCGAACCAGATGAGCGTGGCGAGCACGAAAGAAAAGAGCTTTAGCCAGAAGTTGTGCTGGATGAAGGCGCGAATGGACATGTTACTCGGATGGATTTGCCCCGGCAACTTTGGCGATGCGAGAGCGGTGGTTGGCGTTCCAGATGCGCAGCCAGTCGAGCGGATTGCGCGCTTTGTTTCGCGAAACGAGAACCGAACTCAGGAACGCGCGCAATTGCTCGAGAGAAATTCCGCGAACCAATTGGCCTCTGTAGGCATACGAAATAGCCCCGGACTCTTCCGACACGACTACCACGATGGCGTCAGTTTCTTCGCTCAAACCGATGGCCGCGCGGTGGCGGGTGCCGAGCGAAGGATTCAAATCCTGCCGCTGCGTGAGCGGGAAAATACAGGCGGCGTAAGCGATGCGGTCGCCCTTGATGATGACACCGCCATCGTGCACCGCGTTGTTCGGAAAAAAAATCGTCTCCAACATTTCCGGCGTCGCCTCACAATCCACCGGGATGCCCGATTCCACCGCTTCCTGCAGGTGGATGGATTGCTCGATGGCGATGAGCGCGCCGATGTGAACATCCGAGAGCCGCTCAGCGGTTTGGACGATGACTTCGATATTCTCGCGCTGTTCGCGCGTGGTATTGAAGAGCGGCTGGTTCCCAAGCTCGGCCAGCATTCGGCGCAATTCGGGCTGAAAAATAATTAACACGGCGATGGCGGAAAACGCCACGAAGGAACGGAGAAGCCA
>JBDSIW010000399.1:0-3032 GCA_039917795.1 Verrucomicrobiota bacterium
GGCGTGGTTCGGAATCGGATCGGTTATTTTGGGAGTTGGAGTGGCGGCGGGGTGCATGTGGTTTCTCTGACCAATGCCAGTGCGCCTCTCTTGCTGACGCGAATCGATTCGAGCCTCGGAGGCTTCAACCAGGTTCACACGGTCTTTCTGGAAAGAAATTTCCTCTACGAAGCAGCGCACGTCGCGGGAATCAACTTCGTCAAGGTGATCGATGTGAGCAATCCGTCCGCGCCCTTCTTTGTTCGGGATATTATTTCAACCAACGCGTCGAAAGTGCATCAGATCACCGCAATCAAAAAAGCAACGAGCACGATTCTTTACACCTCGGACTTCGGCAATGGCGGGACGTCGCCGGGAGAAACCGATATTTGGGACGTGAGCGATGTGGGCAATCAACCGGCGCTTTGGCTGGGGCGAGTTGTCTCCGGGAGCAGTTCGCACAGCAGTTGGCCAACGCCGGATGGAAATACGCTGGTGGTTTGCCGGGAAACGGCGGGTGGCGACGTGAGGCTCTATGATATTTCCAATCCCGCCAGCCCGTCTTTGCAGGCGACGATTTCACCGGCGACCATGGGCCTGCCGCCGGCCATCCCGCACAATCCAGTCATTGGCAGCAATCTGCTTTTTCTAAGTTGGTATCAAAACGGGCTCCAGGTTTTTGACATCGCAGATCGAACGAAGCCGGTTCGCATTGGCTCGTACGACACGTATCCTGCCGCATCGAGCGGAAGTTTCCAGGGAAACTGGGGCATCTTCCCGCACCTCGGTTTGAATAAACTTTTGCTCAGCGATATTCAATCCGGCCTTTATGTGTTGGATGCCACGGCAATTCTCACCGCCACCAATAACTACCCGCCGCTGCTGGTCACGCAGCCTTCCAGTGTGACGGCGACTCAGGGATTTGCCGCGACGTTGAGCGCCGAAGTCACGGGCTCGTCGCCGAAGTTTCAATGGCGCTTTAATAACGTCGCGATCCCGGGCGCAACCAATCGCAGCCTCGTTTACAACAGCGTGCAATCCTCCAATTCGGGAAATTATTTTGTCATCGCCACCAACTCGCTCGGTTCAGTGACCAGTTCTGTCGCGGCCCTCACGGTGGTGGTTGCTCAGGATTTGCTTCCCACAATCACTGGGCAACCTCAGTCCGCGTCGGTCTATCCAGAAAGTTCAGTGGTGTTTTCCGTTGCGTTGTCCGGTGCCGGGCCGTTTGCCTATCAGTGGCGATTCAATGGCGGAAATATTTCCGGCGCTACGAACGACACTTGGAATGTTGCCAATGTGCAGCCGGAATTCGTTGGAAATTATTCCGTGTTCGTGACGAACAGTTATGGGACGGCGCTCAGTTCGAACGCCGCGCTGACCCTAATTGATTCACCCTATTTGAACAGCGTCCAGGCAACGGCAGGGGCGCGAAGCGCGCTGGTTTCCTGGCGCAGCACGGTTCCCTCCGACAGCCAAGTGCAGTTTGCGGCGGCGGACGCAATCGTGCCTGGCCCATCGGCAGTTTCGGCGCAAGCAGCGAGTTTTGATCGGAGTTCGTTTATCGACCGGCGTTTGGTCACAAACCATACGTTGCTTCTCACCGGCTTGACCCCGGGAACGCGTTACAGTTTTCAAGTGATCTCGAGGAGCGACACCAATGTTTTTCCCTCTGGCGTTTATCAATTCGTGACTGCGGGCAGCCCGATCATTTTGGATAACACAAACTCCGCGGTGACTTTCGCCGGAACCTGGGGAACGAGCGTGAACGTCTCCGGATTTTATGGCAGCAATTACCGTTTTGCGAATAACGCCGATGCGCTTGCCACCGCGACTTTTGCCCCGAGCATTTCCACCGCGGGTAAATATGATGTTTACGCCTGGTACACTGCGGGCTCTGACCGGTCGAGCAATGCGCCCTTCGCTATTTCCTACAGTGGCGGCTCGAATACCTTTCGAGTGAATCAAAAAATCAACGGCGGCGCGTGGAATCGGGTCGCGTCCGGCCTTCCTTTCACGAACGGGAACAGCGGGTTTGTTCGGCTCTCGAACCGCGCGTCGAATACGGTGGTCATTGCCGACGCCGTTCAGTTTTTGTACGCCGAATCCCAGGACTCGCCGAATGACAACAGCGTTCCGGCCTGGTGGGAGAATTTTTATTTTGGCGGGCCAATCAATCCACTGGTGGACCACGACGGTGACGGCTTCACGACGGCGGAAGAGTACATCCTCGGAACTTCACCGATCGATCCTGAGTCGCGGCTGATGCTGGATCTCCAGGCGTCCGGAGCCTCGGCGAACGTCACCTTCTGGCCGCTGCAAGGAAATCGTAATTACCAATTGCTCTTCCGGGCGAATCTCGACGACGCCACCTGGCAAGCTGTGTCACCGGGGAACATTAATCCGACGCCCTACGGCCACGGAATTTTTTCCCTCTCGACCGGAAATATGTCTGGAGGCTTTTACCGGCTGCAGGTGCAATTGACACAGCAAGGAAATTTTTCGGGGAGCCTGGCGATTCCCCTGGATCGCGCCATCTCGGCATTCGGCGAAGCGGCTTGTGGAGCGAACCGGATTTACGCGAGATAATCCGGTGCGTAACGGATCTTAAACTTGCGGCGGTTCTTCACCACGCTCGGCGAACCATTGTCGAAGAAAAACAAGATCGCCTGCGTCTTTCGCCCGGTGCGTTACCGCCTTCATTCGCCAGAGCAAGCGCGGCGAGGCAAAGGGAATGGGCACGCCGTCCACTTCGCGAATAACCACATCCTTGGCGGCTTCGGCATAATCGATTCCGCCAGCGGATCGCATCAGGTCCACAAGAATTTCGTCGCCGACCCGGATGACGTTGTATTTTTGAAGTTCGCCCGGTTGCAGCTCACGGACGGCGTTGTCGGGCAGAGTGGAGAGCGCGGAAAAAACTTTGGCCTCGTTCTCCAAATCGGCTGCGACGAGCAGATCGACATCACCGGTAGTGCGGGGGAGTCCGGTTGAAATAATCGCGAGGCCTCCGACGACAACGTAAAGCGCCCCACGCTGATTGAGCTCGCGAC
>JBDSIW010000400.1:0-2639 GCA_039917795.1 Verrucomicrobiota bacterium
ATGCTCTCGCCTGCATATACATTTCCAAACAAGCGGAAGCTGAGCGAAACCGGACGAAATAAAATCGAAACCACTTCCAAAACGCCCACAAAGAAGAAGACAACAACCATCAACACTTTTAGGGCACCAGTGGTTTGGCCCTTTGCGCCAAAGATGTGCATGAAAACGCCGCCAACGCCGTTGGCCTGGAGTGCCCAGATAATCCAGCAGCAGAAAAACACGATCGACATCGCGAACGTCATGTTAAGATCCGCATTCGCTCCGCGGAAAAATGGCTGAGTTAAATGGAAATGCCCGGCGGCATCCTTTTCTCCCCAACCCACAGTGCCGACCCCAGGGATTAATCCAAACCAATTGCAGAAAAGAATGAAAATAAAAATGGTGGCGAAGAACCAAAATGTTTTCTTGACCAATTCGTGACCGATGATGTTTTCGAGAAATTTATAAAGGCTCTCGACCAGAAATTCCCAGAAGTTCTGCGCGCCTTCGGGAATGCGTTTTACATCGCGAGTGGCGTATTGAGCGAAACCGATCAAGGCCAGCGCAACAATCCAAGTAACCAGCATCGAATTCGTAATCGGAAAAGCGCCGATGTGCCCGATCTCGACCGGTTTGAGAGGCAAGCCCTGTTCTTCTTCCGCCCCTGCTTCAGCAGCAGCAGGATGTTCGGTCGCCGCAGTCATAACAGGCTCCGAAATGACCGGGTCAGCCGCGTTTACAAAGGCGACTGCCATAAACAAAAAAATTGCTGCTAAAATTGATTTCATCTCAAATTCGACCGCCAAATCTAGGGACAATAATCCCATGAAATCCGACAGGTCCGTCAGGAGCGGGGGAAAAATTGCATCATCGTGAAATCTTTCACAAGGTTTTTTCCAGCCGTCGGCATTTTTCTTGGGGGGTTCCGTTTCCATCCAGCCGAAACGTTTTGGCTTCGCGCGATATCCTCTCGAAAATCAAAGCTCCTTCCAAAAGAAAAAGGCCGGGAAGCATTTCCCGGCCTTCATGATTCACGTCGGAAAGCGCCCGCGCTTTCCCGCCGAGCTTCTTACGGCAATGACCAGCGGAAGAACTTCGTCCCTGTCGCCGGAATGGTCAGCGGCGAGACCGGGTTGCCCGAACGATTCACATACGGGCCAGTCACGACCGAGGATTCCTGCAAGGAGGTGCCTGCCGGCCAGGTAATGGTGACGTTTCCGTTTCCAGCACGAGCGATTGTGAGATCGGTGGTTGCGCTTTTGCCCCCAATGTAGTGAGTCGCGATTTGCCGCGGCGTTAACGCTTTGCTGTAAATGGCAACCTCATCCGCTCCGCCAGCATAATTATTTGCCCAGCCATTTCCAGTCGAACCGATCGCCCAATCCCCGTTCAGCACAGGCAATGCGCCGACGGCAGATGGAGCGCTCGCTACCTGAATGCCATTCCGGAAAAGCGTCCAGTTCGTACCGTCGTAGCTTCCCGCAAGGTGAATCCAATTGGTGCCGCCAAGATCTCCCGCCGGAATAGCAAAGCTCGCGCTATAAGTGGTCGGAGTTCCCAGGTCGATTACCTGACGCGAACCGACGACGTAATTGGCTCCTCCTTCGATCGCCAGAAATACTTCGGTCGTGTTCGTGACGGCGTTTAGCAGACCTTGGGAGGCAAAGCTGCTGACGGTCTGTGGCCCGTGCGAAATGATTCGCGCCGGATCGCCCTGCGTGGCGTCCGGTTTAACCCACGCTTCCAGGGTGATTTGCCCGGAGATGTTCAAGCCGGTCGGGTTGTTCAAACTGGCCCATTGTTTCAGTCCATCCAAAGGCAACGCGCTATTCGAGGCCTCGAAGCCAGGATAGGCCGGTGGACGCGGGCCGCTGGCCGTATTCACCGTGAGGTTCAAATTTCCATCCGCCACATCGCCGAGAGTCCCAGAATTAGTGGCGGCGTAAAACGCAGGATCATTGAAATGCAAATAGGTTTTCGGTCCTTGGCGTTGTGCGCCGGGAACGCCATTCGGTCCGGGAAAAGGAGCCGTGAGCACCAAAGTTTCGTAATTTGTCCCGTAGTTGGCATTTGTGCCCGCTTGATAATGCTCCAGGATTTGTTCGGGCGTCAGGACGTAACTGTTGTAGATCGCCAGTTCATCGATATCTCCCTCATACGGATTTCCGTAAGGCGGGCTGGAGGCGAAATTATAAGAGCCAATTCCCAAATCTGCTGCGGGCGCGCCGGTCTCTGACGGATTTGTATTTGCGGCGTAGGTTGCAGTTGCATTTGTAACCACTGCGATGCCGTCCACATAACCGGTCAGGATACCTTGCCATTGGTTGTTCCCGTTGCTGGCCGGATCTCCGTTGTCGAACTGGGGTTCCCACGTCACGACAAGATGCTGCCATTTGCCGACAATGTAATCCGTTCCGGTGAGAATGTCCTGGCCGCCGGTGCTGGCGCCATTATACATCCGGAAGTTCCATCCATGCCCTTCACCAGCACCTTGAGCGTAGGAGAGATTGGGCGTGCGTTGGAAAATTACCCAGCCGGTGCGACCTGATCCGCCTTGCCACCGGTTGTTCACCGGACACTGGCCCCCGTTCTGGTCTTTCAAGGGACGGAGCCAGGTTTCAAAAGTAAAAGGCACGCCCGCGCTGGGATTGTTCGCCGCA
>JBDSIW010000401.1:0-4287 GCA_039917795.1 Verrucomicrobiota bacterium
GCGCCGAAAGCAGCAGGATCAGCCAGAAGAAAGCCGTCACGTAAAAAATTTCCGTGACGGGCATCGGCGTGCCCTCGCCATTCAAATTGTTCAGCATGATCACGAAGCTCAGGCCGATCTGGAAAGCCACGGCGGCTATGATCACGTAGCCGGTGAGCGACACGAAAAAGCCGGCCAGCTCGCGACGGGTCAATGTCAGGAACGCTTGCATGATCAATCAGGCTGGCCCATTCCAGTTTTCCGCGTTCGACCTTCCAGGTTCGCGGTTGGAGAATTAATAATTTTTAAGGAAACATCGAACACTGAACATCGATCACTGAACATTGAATTGATTTTCAAATATGCGCGCATCAGAGAGTTTCCTCCTCGTGTTCGGGCCGTGTGACTCGCATATAAATGTCCTCCAGATTTTGGCGGCTGCGCGATAATTCCCGCATCATCCAGCCGCGCTCCTTCACCAAGGAAAAAATCTGCGCGCGCAAGTCACGTCCCTCGACCGGCAGCAAGGCGCAGCGAAAAAACAATCCATCCAACTGCGAGATGTCAAAGTGCTCGATCTCGGCCATCTCCTCCCAGCAGGCTCTCAACTCTTCCTGCGGCGCGGCGATCTCCGTGATAATCTGGCCGTCGCTCATTTGCCTGCGCAAATTCTCAAACGTGTCCGAGACTAGGAGTTTTCCGCGCCGCATGATCAAAACCCGGCTGCAGGTTGTCTCCACCTCCGGAAGAATGTGGGTGGAAATCAAAACGGTGTGGGTGCGACCTAAGTCTTTAATGAGTTCACGCACCGAACGAATCTGGTTTGGATCGAGCCCAATCGTCGGCTCGTCGAGAATGATTAACTCCGGTTCATGAACCAGCGCGTCGGCCAGCCCGACCCGTTGCCGGTAGCCTTTCGAGAGATGGCCGACAATTTTTTTCTGCACATCCGTCAGCCCGCATTGCTGGAGGACGACGTCCACCCGTTCGCGGGAACGGCCGAGCCCGAGCCCTTTCAAGCGCGCCCGGAATTTCAGATATTCGCGCACCCGCATCTCCGGATGGAGCGGATTATTTTCCGGCATGTATCCGATGCGCCGCCGGACTTCATCGGCTTGGGAAAAAACATCGAAACCCGCCACGCGCGCGGTTCCAGAGGTGGCGGGAAGGAAACACGAGAGAATGCGCATCGTGGTGCTTTTGCCCGCGCCGTTTTCGCCGAGCAGGCCGACTATTTCTCCACGTCCCACGGAAAATGACAAATCGGAAACCGCCGTATTCCCAGCATAACGCTTGGTCAAATTGGCAACTTCGATCATCAAATCGTTCGTCATCGGTGAGAGGGAAAATATTCAGGAGGCATGGCTTGGGCGAACAAAATCGGACATCAACGCGCTTTTAAGGCAACCACAACTTGTTGATAGCCGAGGAGCGAATTTCCCCGCCGTTGCGGCACGAGCATCACGAGCTTAACCGGGTCGCCTTTCTTCAAGTTTGAAAATGATTCAATCGCATTCAAAAAATCGGAAACGCGCTTTCCGTTGATTTCCGTCAGGACGATTCCCGGGGTCATCCGCGCTTGGTCGGCCGGCCCGCCTTTCTCGATGCCTGCGACGATCAACCCCGCCGACGCATTCAGGCCAAAGCGGCTCGCGAGTTCGTTGTCGAGTTGCTGCGCGTCGAGCCCGAGTTTTTGCCGGATCAATTGTTCGAGCGGCAACAATTCCACCGACGCCGTTTGCTGTTGGGCGCCTCGCTGAAAAGTGAACAGAAAATTCTGCCGCGACTTGTCCCGCAGCCATTGGTTCAACTCCATAAAACCCTTGGGCGCGCTGCCGTTCACTTTCAGGATCTGATCGCCCGGACGCAAACCAGCTTTGTCCGCCGGGCTGCCGCCTTTCACCGCAGTAATCAGAAGGGGCGTCGCAGCGGGACTGATTTTTGCGCCGAACCAGCGGGCGTCGGTTTCCGGTGTAAAAATCTCGGCCAGCGCTTCGCTGACTTGCTTGATGGGTATGGCAAAACCAATGCCTTGGCCCTGCGCGGCGATCGCCACATTCAACCCGATCAATTCGCCCCGCAAATTAACGAGCGGTCCGCCACTATTTCCAGGATTGATCGAGGCGTCCGTCTGCAACCAGTTTGGAATGTCGAGGCGCTCGTTGTCCTTGGGCATGGCGCGGCTTTTTGAGCTCAAGATGCCGCGGCTGACGGACCCGCCGAGCCCGAATGGATTTCCGAGCGCGAGAACGGTTTCGCCCACCAAAAGGTCATCGTCCTTGGCGAAGCGGACCGCCTTGAATTTCTCGCCCTTTCTTTTGGGAATAATTTTTAGCAATGCCACATCTGTTTTGGCGGTGCCGACAATGGGCACGACTTCATATTCCCCTCCACCGGCTTCATCGGCCAATTTGATCTGGGTGCGCCGGGAACGCTGCACGACGTGAAGGTTGGTCAGGATGTAGCCTTCCTCGTCGATTATCACGCCCGAGCCCAGGCTGAATTGGGTCTGTTGCCGTTGATGATACGGGTCAAAAAACTGGCGGAAAATATCCTCGAAGGAATCCCGGCTCTCCACGACATTTTCGGTGCCGACATTCACCACACAAGGCATCACGCGCTGCACGGCTTCAACCGTGGCGTCCCGGCGCACGTCGGTTTCTGCGACGACGTGGTCGCTGGTTAATGTCGCGGCCGCGCTCAGTGCGGTAAGGATTTTCAAGAATCGCATTGGAAAAGAAATAAATGTTCCGGCAGCCAATTTCAAAGATTTGCATCTGTTCGGCGACAAAGATTTGAACTCCATCCCGAGCTTGACTTTGCAAAGTCGTCCGTCGAAAAGCAATGCCGGTGTCCTCGCTAGCCCCAAAGATCTACGCCGACTGGCGATGCAAACATTCCAGGCCCGCCTTTTTTGGCGAAACCGATTTGCCCGTGCCGGAACGGTTTCTGCAAAATGTCTGGCATCATCAGCGCCTCCTCCGCGAAAAATTGCGGACGTTGGACGGACAACCGGTGCGCGTTCTTCACCCGGGATTTTGGAACCGCGAGGCGGGTCCGGATTTTCGCGGAGCCGTGGTGCAGTTTGGTCACGAGCGCGCCCGGAGCGGGGATATTGAAATCGATTTGCACTCCGCCGGGTGGCGAACTCACGGTCATGATCGGAATCCGAATTTCGCGAATGTGGTGCTCCACGTGGTTTGGGAGCCGGACGACGTTGCCAAAATTCCCTGCCCGACTCTCGCGCTGGAACCCTTTCTCGATTCCTCCGTCAGCGAATTGACCCAATGGCTCGGTAGCGAAACAACCAAGGCGTGGCCGACGGATTTGTCAGGACGATGCTGTGCGCCGCTTGGTGAACTGGCGGAGGAAAAACTGGACGAGTTGCTTCAGCAGGCGGCGGACGTGAGGTTGCAACGCAAGGGGGAGGAATTTCAAGCGCGCGCGCGGCAATCCGGGTGGGAACAAGCGTTGTGGGAAGGAATTTTTCGCGCCCTCGGCTACAAGCAAAACGTCTGGCCGATGCAACGTTTGGCGGAATTAATTTCCGAGCCGGCAGGCAGAGCGGGGAAGGCCGGGAAGCGGGAATTTCCTGCGCAGCGTTCCGCCTTGGCATGGCAGGCCCGATTGTTGGGGATGAGCGGCCTGCTCCCGGGCCAGCCGGAAGAAGCGGAGGACGAAAGTTACCTTCGCGCGATCTGGGACATCTGGTGGCGCGAGCGCGACGAGGCGGGTGATTTAGCCCTGCCGAAAAGTTTGTGGCGGTTCAATGGCATACGTCCGGCGAATTTCCCGCAACGCCGCATCGCGCTGGCTTCGCATTGGCTGGCCGACAAAAACTTTTTCGCCAATTTGGAGGCATGGTTCATGACGGATCATGATGAATCGCCTCGGCTGAATTCGTTGCTCAAATTTTTTCAGGTCGAGGAGGACAATTTTTGGTCATGGCATTGGACATTCCGTTCGGCGCGCCTGGCGAAACCACAACCCTTGATCGGGGCGCAACGGGTTTCGGAATTGGCGATCAACGTGATTCTGCCGTGGTTTTGGATGCGGGCGGTAGTTGGTAAAAATTTGGAACTCAAGCGGCGCGCCGAGCAAATCTATTTCGCGTGGCCTGCGGTCGGAGATAATTCGGTATTGCGGCTGGCGCGGCAACGTTTGCTTGGCGGTCGTTCTCCGCGACGAATGAGGACGGCTGCGGCGCAGCAAGGACTGCTGCAAATTGTGAGAGATTTTTGCGAACATTCTAACGCGATCTGCGCGGACTGCCGTTTTCCGGGCCTGGTGCGAAGCTTGCGTTTGCCC
>JBDSIW010000402.1:0-2810 GCA_039917795.1 Verrucomicrobiota bacterium
TGCCTTTGAACGGCGAAACGAACCGGTTGGTGGAGGAAAAATCCAAAAGTTCTCCGTTGCCATCGCTTTTCAAAGTGGACGACGTCACGACCGTTCGAACGCGCCCGATATTGACGGCCAAGACGCGTTGCACTTCGGTGGTGAATCCTTGCAAATAAAGTCTATCCCGTTGGTGTCGCCGGGCGAGGAAACCACTGCCGAGAATTGAAAGTGGTCAATGGCAAAATAAGTCGCGCCGCGAAAATTGTTCCCCGCGTATTTGACGGTGCGGACCGATTCTCCCTGGTCGATGGGGAAAAAATCCGTGACATCCACTTGGAAGAAAGCGGTGCGCGCCACGATTTGCGTCAGGATATTCGTGTCATCCAGCGAATCAATGACCACGAGCAATGCGTTATCGACGTTGGTCCCGGTGGCGTCCGTGATGCGCGCGAGAATGTCCCGGTTGGTGATTCGAAATGGAATGGCAACATCATCACCCGTAGTCTGGTCAACAAACTGGTCCACGCCGGTCAAAGTAATCGACAACAACCGCTCGGAGGTCGCAGCGCTGAGATCGCAGGAAAAGGCGAGCAGCGCGGCGGCAGCCCAACAGCACGATTGGAGAATTGGTTTCATATTGGATAATTATTTCGGCGCGGTAATGCATCCGACTGGGATTCAAGTAGAGATATTCACGGCGTCCGTCAATTCCATTGTCCGGACGAGCCATGCTTTTATCCAGAAATGTCTCCGGTGTTGACACACTCTCGAAAAATCGAACTATGACATTGCCGAATGAACAATCTAAAAGCAGTGCTCACCTTTGGCTGGCCTTATTTGCGCCGGTATCGAGGCAGACTCTTCTTGGGAATTCTTTTCGGGATTTTATTCGGCGTTTCGAATGGCGCTTTTATCTGGGGCACGGGAACTTTGACCACGCGGCTTACTCCGCCCGTGGAGCGAATCGAGAAATCTCGCGCCGCAGGAAAAGCCTCGAAGCCGGCGCCGGGCGTTTTTCAAGGGGCGAAAGTTCATCTCGAAAAATTTAAACTCAGGATCGATCAAACAATTGATCCATGGCTGCCAAAGTTCGGCGGGACTTTCAATTGGCAGAGATTTCTCGGCGGCCTTTTGTTTCTGCCGCTGCTGGCGCTGGTGATGAGCGCGACCGATTATATGGCAGATTATTTCATGGGTTGGGTGAACGAGCGCGTCATCAACGACCTCCGCATTGACGTGCTGACGAAGTTGAACACCTTGTCGCTGGATTATTTCAATCGGTCGCGCACGGGAGACCTCATCACGCGTGTCAATGTGGACACTACGAATCTGCACAAGGCGCTCAAGGATAGTTGTGGTGATTTAATCAAGGGCGTTTTCCAATGTCTCGCTGCCACGGTCATGCTTTTTTATTATGACTGGAAACTCACGCTGATTGCCCTGGTGTTTTTGCCGGTTTGTCTTTTTCCCGTCATGGTTCTCGGAAGAAAAGCCCGTCGTGCCAGCCGCTCCTCGCGGCGGGAAAGCGTGTCGCAAAGCAGTCTGTTGGTAGAATTGCTGGCGGGAATTCGCGTGATCAAGGCGTTCAACCTGGAAAATCACGAGCTGGCGCGGTTTCGGGAGCAATCCAAAAAAATGATTCATCACGGGATGAAGAACGTGCAGGCCAAAGGCTTGACCAATCCGCTCATTCAACTCATTTCGATGATGGGCATCGGCGGACTCGTGGTTTACATCGACTACACGCAGCAAAGCATGGCGGACATGGTTACGTTTCTGACGGCACTGGCGTTTTTCTTTGTTCCGTTTAAAAAGCTTGCGGGCGTCCACCTCAGCATGTCGCAGGCGGGCGCGGGAATCGAGCGGCTCATGGAAACACTCGCTGAACAACCCACCGTGAAAGAGCCCGTTCCCGCCCGGCCGGTCAAAATGTTTCAATCCCAATTGGCTTTCGAGAACGTGAGTTTTTCCTATGGCGACAAAACCGTGTTGCACAATATCAATCTGAGGCTGCCGCGCGGTTTCAAACTCGGCGTCGCGGGTGAAAGCGGTTCCGGCAAAAGCACGCTGGTCAATTTGCTCTTCCGTTTTTACGATCCCACCCAAGGTGCGATCAAAATTGACGGAGCCGATTTGCGCGAGGTGTCGATCACCGATCTCCGCCAGCAAATGGCGCTGGTCAGCCAGGAAATTGTTCTCTTTGATAAAACGGTCGCCGAGAATATTGAGTGCGGAAGAATTGGGGCGAGCCGGGCGGAAATTGAAATCGCGGCGCGCGAAGCTTTTGCCCACGAATTTATCATGCAACTTCCCGAGGGTTACGAAACCCGCATTGGCGAGCGAGGCGTTAAACTCTCGGGCGGCCAGCGCCAGCGGATTTGCATCGCGCGCGCCTTTATTCGCAACGCGCCCATTCTTGTCCTCGATGAAGCCACCGCGTCACTCGATTCCCAATCTGAAGCCGAGGTTCAGGTGGCGATCGAAAGGCTGGAGGAAAATCGGACGGTGGTTTGCGTTGCGCACCGGCTTTCGACGCTGCGAACCATGGATTCAATCGTGGTAATTTCCGCGGGCCGAATTGTGGAGCAGGGAAGTTTTGCGGATTTGCTGAAACAAAATAATCAATTTGCCCGGATGGCAAATCGGCAGGGAATTTTTTAATGCGCTTCTTCAAACCAAAAACGGTAGGAAAAAGTTAACAATGCCATCCAGCCGCCCCAGCACCATTCCGTATGTCATCTCGGTGATCCGGCAGTTGCAACCCGACTCCATTCTTGATGTCGGCGTGGGTTTCGGCAAATGGGGTTATTTATTTCGCGAATACACCG
>JBDSIW010000403.1:0-4013 GCA_039917795.1 Verrucomicrobiota bacterium
ACCGTTCGGTCCAGTCGGCCGTCTGGAAGGAAATGCAGCCGCGCGCCATTCTGCATGACGAGCATAAACTTTCCGTCCGAAAGCTTGTAAAGCACGCTGAAGATTCCCGGAGGCGATTCGTAGTAACGCGTGATCCTGGTCGCGCCATTTGGCCCGAGGAACTGGTTGATGGCGGGATCATTCGCGTAAAGAGAACGGTTGGTGTTACCGGGGCGGAAAAAGCGAAAAACCAATACTGAGCCGGCACCGTCGATGAAAATAACGTCGCCATCCTGCGCTTTCTCGCAACGATCGCCGTGATCCAACATCCCCATTGTGTACCCATCCGGAAAATCCCCATCCGTCAGTTCGCGCAGACGCGCGTTGTAATTAAAATCCCAGTCGCGACCGAATGGCCCGATGTAGCGCGAACGACTTTCGTAAACCCGGGTAAATTCGAGCGGCTGATGGCGGCCTTCGATAAACATGTCCGTCTCGTTCTCCCGGAATTCGCCGCCTTGTAAATCGACTCCCGCGACTCTTGGAACACCACGCGGAAATGAAGGGTTAGGCGAATCGATATAATCTCCCCGGAACGAACGGTAGGAACGACTCAACCCGGGGCGAAATTGGGAATCACTCACCGTCCCGACATAAGATTCAAACGACGGAGTTCCATTCGGGGCCGGATCAAAACTCAAGCGCAGGTAGTCGCCACCCCAGACCACTTGGCGCTCCGTCACCGCGTTGGTCAGTGCCTTCAATTGAGTGCCGTCGAGCGGCTCAAGCACCATGAGGAATGGCGAGCCGACATAATAATTAAACAACTCATCGTTCGCATCTTCCGACAATCGGCGCAGTCGCATCGCGGTTGATGAAGGATGTTCCTTTCCAAAATTGAGCGAGGCCAGATTGCGCGAGAGAATGATCGCCGGGAAATCCCCGCCCTTGGGTGTTTGCAGCCGTAATCCAGCGTCAAGGCTTTCCGTCGTAAGAAACAGCTCGGGCCCGAAGTTTCCGTTGGCCAGTACCAACGGATAATGATTGAAAAGAGGATTGGGCGTTCCGTTCGTTGAATACTCGGTGTTCACTTCGCTACAACGTGACAACGGGGTGGGCAGAAGAAATTCTGATTCCACCGCATCATGAACAAATTTGAGTTTGCTGTCGTGGTTCGTTTGCACCAGCGCGCTTCCACCCAGCACCGGGAAGGTGAAGACCCGCACCGCCTTGATCCGCGGCGGACGAATCAACACACGCGCGACGCCTCCATAAGGAGCGCCCAGCACCACGTCATTTGCACTCAACGCCCGCCCCTGCATCGGCAAACCGGCGAAATATTCCAGCACCGTGCTGCCGGCCGTCGTGCCCATCAAAGCCCGCGAAAGAATAAACATTCCACCCGGCGTGCCGATGACATATTCCTGCTCACCCGATCGTTCGATGGAAAAAATCTTCTGTGCGCCGATACCAAAACTATTTGTTCGAACCGCTTTTGGAACAATCGGATTGGACAGATCAAATATTCGCAGTTCGCTGTCCAGCGCCACAATTGCCGCGGGAATTAACCGCGTTCCATTCGTGTCGCTCAGCGGGAAATTCAAATCGAGGGCAACCCGACGCGCCTGCACGCCAGTGTTGCCCAGCGGAAAATCAACCCTGCCCTCCGACGTGGTGCCAGGCTCCCCAATCGGTTGGCCTTGCCAGGTCAGCACCTGCAAGAACGAGGGTTGCGTCCCGCGACTCGCGACAATTCCAACCTCAAACGCGCCGCCCCCTTCGATCGCCACATCCGCGAGAAGCCGCCGATCCTCAATCACTGTCGTAAACTCGTCGCCAAACAGCGTGAAGCGCTCGGGAATAGGCAAACTTTCGTTGGCGTCCACGAAATCGCCGTCGCCGTTTACATCGTTGCCCGCCTGATAAGCGACCGCCGTGGTGCCGTTCGCTCCGAGGATGAAAGCCTGCAGATTTACATGGTGGACCACGCTTCCCTCCGCCCGTGTTTCCAGAACGGCCAGTCGCGGCGGGCTCCATTTGATTGCGGAAAGTGTTGATGCAAAATCCACCGTCGCCAACTCGGAAGCGATGCGCACCATGTTGGATGGATTCGTCACGTCAATCACCCACATCCATTGCCCCACGTTGCCGTCACCAACCAGACCCCCCGTGGCCACGACCAACGTTTTGGTCTGGACCGGTCCATTGGTCGAAGTCTTGAAGGAATAATTCGGCACCAACTCCATGGTCCGAGGGAACGGCGGAAGGCTCAGAGTTCCCAATTTTTGCGGGGTTGCAGTCACGCCCACCCTGTGCGCGACGAGCACGCCATCATTTTGACTCTGATCGAGGGTGAAATTGAAACCGTTCTGCGCCACCATGGCCACCGCATTTTGAATCCCGTCCAGTTCCACGACTGAAACTGCAGGGGTGCGAAACGTCGTCTGGAAGGAACTCGACATGATATTTCCAGAAAGGTCCACCACCTGGCCGGACTGTAGTGTGACACTGTAACGTTGGTCGGCTTTCAAACCCGTGAAGAGCAGCAACAATTCCTGTTGGTTCCCCGAGAGTCGCCGGACCACTTCCGTCGGGGGATCAACCGTCACCGCCAAGGCGTTTCCCGTGATGGCTTGGTCGATCGGTTCGTTGAAGCGAAAGATCATCTGGCCGTTCCCGATGATTCCATCTTTTTGCGGATTGACCGAGACAACCTCGGGTCCATTCACATCGTTGGGATCAGCCACCGCGACTGCATTGGTTCCCGTGGATGCGCCCGCGCCAAAGCGCAGGTTAAGATGATTGGTCGCAAAATTTCCCGCTTGATCGGCAACGATTGCCTCAACGGTCACGACGGCGGCGGTGCTCACATTGAACGTCACCGGCACCACGATGCTCTGGGCACTACTGTTTGTGTCAGTTCCCCGCGTCAGTGAAGCTTCGTTTGCAAAAAGCACGCGGTTTGGAATCAACGCGGTGGATTGCGCATAATTAATATTTAACGAAGTCAATCTGGGCGGCGACACGTCGTCGCGCACATTGAACAAAACAGTTTGCGGCGTATTCAGCCGAAGGTTGCCCGGCAGACTCACCGTCAGGACGGGAGGAATCTGGTCAATGAAACTTCCCGAGCCCGGCAGTCGCAGGACAATGTTGGCGACGAGTGCCGGTTGGAATTCGGTGGACGCAGCCGGTAACGCAGCAGTCCGACCCGTGATTCCCGGGAAACGCGGGTGCGTCGCACGCATCGAGATGGCATCCGGATTGAGAGAGTTGACTGGAAAGAGCAACGCGTAGAATCCATTACGGTTCGCGCGGCTGACAACGGCTCCAGGGCGCAACGCAACGGAATCGATATTCACCAAAGTTTGCGGCGAGGCGCTGACGATGGCTCCGGGAAGCCGAATGATCGAAAAGGGTGTTCCCTGCTTGACCACTACGCCAGCGCGAATGTTGTCGTCCGTGATCTCGCCCGCAGCCTCTGAGACGGTTACCACTTCACCCACGATGGAGAGAGTCGTGCCAAACGCCATCAGAATTGGGACCGCAAGGAAAGTTCCAGCCGAGGTCGCCCCCAGTCCAGGAAACGGTGGCGAATGCGTCACAAGCCGCCCGTTTTCAAAATGCATGCGATCAATCACTTCAAAAACTTTTATGCCTCCCTCTTCCACCGGTTGACACAAAGCAAAGCCACGATTTGTTGGCGACTCCCCGGGGTCCAACGGCAACGACGCCGGATCGATGGGGAACGAAACATCCGCCGGTGAACGCAATGCGTCGCCCGTCATCGTGAAGCGGAATGCTCCCAGCGCCAACCCGCCTTCCGGTTGTTGCCCGCCCAGCGCCGCGGCCAGTTCCTCCGTAGAAATAGAACCCAGCTTGAAAATGGTTTTTGACTCGATGGCTCCCGGCTCGATGACGACCTGCACCGGCCCTTTCGGGGTGGACAGTTCAACCGTTCCGCCCGCTTTGAAAAGTCCCACACTACCGTCGCGGAAAATCTGCCGGCTCGCGGGGATCGTGTTGCGTGTGCC
>JBDSIW010000404.1:0-6104 GCA_039917795.1 Verrucomicrobiota bacterium
TCACCTTCGAGCCGGGAGTAAAAATAACCGCCCGCCAGAAAGAGCCAGTCGCCAAGTTGCCGTTCGAGCCGAACGGTGTTCACCCCCTGGACATGTTGAAACTTCTCGTCGATTTGCGCCGTGCTGACCGGGCGCAGGCCAAACGCCTGTTGCCCGTCATTTCGGCGCGTGCTTGAATCGAATATTTCCACGCGCGCATTGTCCTCAATTCGCCAGTCGTAAAGCTCGTGAACCAGATCGAATTTCAAGATGTGCGTTTGCTCGTCGATCTTCTTTGTGGCTGGAAAAATATTTTTCCCATTCACGTCGCCGAATTCCAAAGTAGATTTCGCGCCCTCTTTCCATTGGTATTCGTAACCCAGAACAATCTGCGGCCAATGCGGGCGCGTCAGGCCGAAATCAATCCAGGCGCGGCCCAGGTCCAGGTGCAGGTCGCGGTCGAGCGAGATTAACGAAGGGATAAATGGCTGCGGATAGAAGACACCGCTGTCATCGTAATATTTTCGCCACTGCTCGACTCCAGCCCGAATGAATCCGGTGTCATTTTTGTCGAGGGACAATTTAAGGGCGTAGTCCTCATCACCTAAAAGTGCGTGGCCCTCGGTCGTCCCGCTCGTATCGCTGGCAATTTGTTCCTTGAGGAAAAAATTCTCAGCTCCGCCCGAGCTGCCTTCGCGATGTCCCTCGATCTCGCGGAATTTATTTCTGTCCCCGCTGACGATGAAATAGCGAAAGGTAGGCGCGACCGAAAATTGAACACGCGATGGAACAGCTGCCTCAAACCAATTGGCGCCTTGGTCGATCCAGGCGCGAAGCAATCCAATTTGTTGCGGCGTGAGATCATCTCCCTTCCCTGGCGGTGGCATCACCATCTCTTCCACGAGGTGGGAGACGAAGTGAATCAACGGACTTTTCGCGCTGTCGCCGGGAATGATGTCAATTCCGTTGTCGCCGCCTTTTAACGCAGCCTCGCGACTCGTCAGTCGAAAATGGCTTTTCGGTTTTTCCGGCCCGTGACAGCGCAGGCAGGACGACTCAAAGATCGGGCGAATGTCCTGGGCGAAATCAATTTTGGTTTGGGCCGGCGGCGGGAGTTCCGAGACATCCACAGCGGCGAAAAGCGAAACCGCACCAGAGAGAAAAATCGCGATCGTTAAACACGTAATTCCGGACATCGAACATCGAGTTACAAACTGGAACGCCCATTCATTCGATGTTCGACGTTCGACGTTGAAGGTTCGACGCTTGAAATTCATTCAATAACGCATCAGCGACTCGATATTCGATCCGTGAATCGAACTGTGACAACCGGACGTCCAGCATGTCCCGCGCGAGAGCAAATCGGTGTGCGGAACCTTTCCAATGGTGACGTTCCCTCCCCTTCCCTGCACCTGCGCGTGGCAGCGCAAGCAGAGATTGGAATCATTTTGCGCCAGCAATTTCCGGTTGATGGAGCCGTGGGGGTTGTGGCAGACCGTACAGCCTTCGCGCATGGCCTCGTGCTCAAAAACAAAGGGCCGGGTCTGTTCGCGATGGCACTGGGCGCAATTCTCGTTCTGGCGCGCCATCGCCAGTCCGCCGGACGTTTTGAAAATATCCGATCCGTGCGGGTCGTGGCATTGCACACAATTCATTTTGCTTTCCAGCACCGGGTGATGATGGGGCAATTGAAACTCGGCCTGCGTCTCGAGGTGGCATTGAAGGCACGCGGCGGAATCCCTTCCTGGATTGAGAATGAATTTTCCACGCCCGCCGCCCGCCGCGACGTGCTTGCTGGCGGGGCCATGACAGGTTTCGCAACTCGTCCCGCCCGGCAACTTTTCGCGATCATAATGGACGCGCGCATGGATGCTCGCGGGGAATTTCTGGAGGATCGGCGCGTGGCAATCGGCACACGCCCTGTTCCCGACAAAAGTCGCGCCTGGGATTTCGAGCGGGGCCAGCACGGTGGCGCGAGGTGTGGAACAGGAACTCAGGGCGACGCCGAACAGCGAGAGAGAAATGAGAAGCGCTAGAAACAGGGCGTAATGCCGATTGAAACGAGCCGCGCGGACCCGAAACCGACCGAGCTTTCGCAAATTAAACATGTTTTCGCATTGGATTTTTTGCAACCTGGACGCCCAGGGCATTCAACGTCCAGGAGCTCGATTGCCATTCTGCGATTCTGATTTGCGCATGCCGGATTCTCTGTGGCGAGAATTTTTTGCTCCGGCAACGTGAAGCGCCGCGGCATCCGGTTGGCAAATCAAATTGTTTATTGCTGGCGCCAACTTCCGGTCGCGGATTCACTTTTTGAATTCGATTTATGTTTTGAGATGGGTATTTCAAAAGATGATGCCCGCCGGACCGATCTTGCCGAACGAGGCGCGCAGCGGGGGGGGGACGAGTACTGCCGCCCGGAATGTTGCATGGTTCTTTCAATCGCGGTCTCCAGTTAAAAAGGGCATCGACATGGTTGGGATGAATCGGCGCGCGATTTGTTCCGGACAGGATTTTAAAATCGCCCGGCTCGAAAAACCTTGGAACAATCTCCGGATTGAGAACTCCCATTGTGATGCAGCCCTATGGTTCCAGGCCTAGAATTTGAAAGCGTCGTGACTCGTTTCTATGAGCCGCTCTACCAGTTTGCTTTCAGCCTCGCGCGATCCGAAGCCGACGCGGCCGACCTGACGCAACAAACCTTTTACATCTGGGCGACCAAGGGCCACCAGTTGCGCGACAGATCGAAAGTGAAAACCTGGCTCTTCACGACTTTGCATCGCACGTTTTTGGAATCGCGTCGAAAAGAGACAAGATTTCCCCACCAGGAACTTAATGACGGCGTGATCGAGTCTGTCTCGCTCGCCCCGGCGCTGGTGAGCCAGCTCGATTCGGCGCACGTTTTGCGGGCGCTCGGAAAGGTGGACGAAATTTATCGGGCGCCGGTCGCGTTGTTTTATCTGGAAGATTGCTCCTACAAGGAAATCGCGGAGATCCTGGATTTGCCGATGGGCACGGTGAAATCCAGAATGGCCCGCGGAATCGGCCACCTTCAGAAAATGCTGGCGGGCGACATCCAGTTGTTCGCCGGGAGCAAGGAGGGGAAAAAGTGAACAGCAAGCAAGCCAGGGAATTACTCGAACTTTACCGCCCCGGCACGCCCGATACGCAGGATGCTGATTTCGCCGAGGCGCTGGAATTGGCGCGACGTGATCCGATTCTGGCGCGTTGGCTGGCCGATCATTGCGCGCGTTATAAATTGATTCGCGAGCGGCTGAAGGAAATCGCGGTGCCGACCGGATTGAGGGAGCAAATTCTCGGCGAGCAAAAATCCCAAAGCAGGGTTTTGGCAATTCCGCGTACCCACTGGAGAAAACCAGTTCTCGCGGCGGCCGCTGTGATTTTGGCGTTGCTGGCCATTTCCGGATTCTGGCTGCAGTTTCATGGACGCGAGAATTCCTATTCCACTTATCAAAATCGAATGGTCGGAACCGCTTTGCGGAATTACGGGATGGACCTCGAAACCAATAACCTGGTCGCGGTGCAATCTTTTCTCGCTCAGAAAAAAGCGCCTTCGGATTACACGTTGCCGCTCGGACTGAAAAAATTGGAATGCACCGGCACGGTCGTGCTGCGATGGCAGGACCAACCGGTTTCAATGATTTGTTTTCGGACGAGCCGTCCGCTGCCGTCCGGTGAAACCAGTGATGTTTTTCTTTTCGTCATCGAGCGAGGTCCTTTTCCCGGGAGCTCACTCCAGTGGAAACGGGTGAATAAGCTCTTGACCGTAAATTGGACGGAAGGAAATAAGGCCTACCTGCTCGCCACTCACGGCGATGAGAATTTTCTAAGAAGCTTGCTCTGATCTGTCACCAAGGTGGAAATGCAGTTCAACGAAGCGCATGATCCTGTTCCACGCACATTCGAGCCAGCACCCAATAGAGATCGTTGCGCTCGGTTTTTGGGACGGCTATGGGCAACAATGCCAGGTCGGGCCCGGATGGAGGTCTGGTGGACGTCCGACGCCAGCGATGCGCTTCGGCATGGCCATCCGCGAACGAGAAGTTCGCCGCTCCATTGTGATAGGACGCTGGAAGATCCGACCATTCGCCGGAATAAAATCGATTCACAAAATAACCGTCATTGATGCTGTCGGGATGCTCTTCCAGAAACACAAAGATTTGCGACGGCCTGGAGACTGACGACAAGCTGAAAAACTGCACGTAGTTTGGATTGTTCACATTCCGGCCTGACTGCGAAAGCTCCCCGGCGTCCCCCACCATCGCATTCATGGAATAGCTTCTAACCCGCGCCTGCCAACCCTCCTTTCGTTGAAGTTCACTCACCACGTTGTCGGAAGGACAACGATAAATTCGGGCAGATTTGTTCGCGTAAGGACCGAGGCCGAAATCGGTCACGCTAGCGGTGTTCGTGTTATCCGAATCGGTGTTCCACGATAGAATGTTGTTCACCCAATTGAGGTTGGTGCGCGGCGCGATGCCGCGATTCGCCACATCGCCACCAAGATTGTAAACCAGGCGGTCATTATGGTCGTCCGCGTAAATCAGCCAAGCCAGGGCGAGCTGCCGGGTGTTGTTCAGGCAATAAAGCCCTTGGGCCTTCGCCTTGGATTTGGCCAGCGCGGGCAGGAGCAGGCTGGCCAGGATTCCGACAATCGCCACGACGACGAGGAGCTCGATCAACGGAAAGGCGCTGCCGTTTCCTGGGATCGGCTGCTTTGTTTTTGAAATCGAAACTTCCATGAAACGACAAACTCGGCACCGGTCCGGGCACGATTGAGGATTCCGTCGAGCACGACTCTACAAATTTCTTAGCTGAGGGCGAGCAGGAAATCCAATTTCCACGCCGGCATTAAATCTGGAATTTACCTGGAACATATCCTTCGTCCATACGTCGTATTCGGAATGAACGGAGATAAAAAGAAAAGCGCCCTAATCCAACTCGTGCGGGAATGTGTGATTGGCGGCGCCCTCCTGGTCGCCTCGATCACCCAAGCATCCACGGTCTGGACGGGATCGCCCATCACGTTCACGCAAACTTCTGGAAGCGATCCATCCCAAGAGGCCAACCAGGATCGGATCACGCCCAACGTTTGGATCACCCGGGCCGGAACGCAGGGAATTTATAACGCGAAACTGGAAGCCGGCTTTTCGCATTCGTAGAGTCCTGCCGACACAACATGGGCCACCGGGACAATCTCAAATTTTTCGACGCTGAGTTACGCGGACTGGAATACCTGGGCGAAAGTGGTTAACGCTGGCCCGCCCGCCACGATTGGACTCAACGCCGTGGTCCACCTTGTTTCGGAAGATATTTACATCGACATCAAATTCACGTCCTGGGGAGGCTCCGCTGGGGGTTTCGCGTATCAGCGCTCGACGGAAGGAAGTGTTTTTCCCACTCCAATCGTTAGCATCACGCATCCAATCGGCGGCGCGGTTTTTTCCGCGCCAGCTAACCTTACTCTTCGGTCCACCGCCGAGGTGAGCACCGGCACCGTCACCAACGTCTCATTCTTTGGCAATGGCGCGACGCTTGGCTCCGGCCAGATCGCTCCCTATTCCATCACGGCGAGCAACCTTCCGGCGGGCGATTACGCACTCACCGCCGTCGCGACGGCTAACGGAATATCTGCAACTTCCTCCGTGGTGAGTGTCCGAATCATTTCCCCAATCGCCACGATTCTTTCTTCACCGCAAATCGCCAACGGGCAGTTCTCATTTTATTATTCTACCGATCCCGGTCTCACTTATCTGATTCAGAACTCGTCTAACCTGGTAAATTGGACGCCGATTTTCACCAACACGGCCACGACGAACCCAGCCCGTTTCACGGAGAGCAGCAACCCAAATGGCTTCCGCTTTTATCGTGTCGGGCGGATGACAAATCCGTGATCGATTGGGGCGGTGGGAATTTCGCGGACTTTCGCACCTCGAAGGAAATCGAAACATTCGAAAGAGAAATCGCCTCTCAAAACCAAAAATCTTCAATTGCCTGTGCCGGGGCTTTGCACAATATTCACGCCCTTATTTTATGCGCAGACAATATCCGTTTCATTTGATCGAGCCGAAGTGGCAGCAGTTTTGGGAAAAGGAACAATCCTT
>JBDSIW010000405.1:0-5114 GCA_039917795.1 Verrucomicrobiota bacterium
TTGTAAGCGTCGTTCAGCTCGATGTATTTGCCGACGACACCGACGCGCACGCGATGCTGCGGGGCGATCAGCTTGCGGACGATCTCCTGCCAATGCGCCATGTTGGCCGGCGGATTATCCAGTCGCAGATGGCGGCAAACCAGGTCATCCATGCGCTCGCGCTGCAACATCAGCGGCAACTCGTAAATGCTGTGCTCGACATCTTTTTCCTCGATGACCGCCTCGTAGGGCACGTTGCAAAACAGGGAAATTTTCTGGCGCAATTCAGCGTCGAGGGATTTCTCGCAACGGCAAACCAGCATGTGCGGGGTGATGCCGATTTCACGCAACTTGGCGACCGATTGCTGCGTCGGCTTGGTTTTCAATTCGCCCGCCGCCTTGATATAGGGAACGTAGGTGACGTGAACGAACATCGCGTTGTCGTAGCCGACCTCCAGCGCGAACTCTCGGATTGCCTCTAGAAACGGCAAGCCCTCGATATCGCCGGTGGTCCCGCCGATCTCTGTGATGACAATGTCCGCCTTGGAATTTTCCGCCAGTTTGTGAATGCGGTTTTTAATTTCATCCGTGACGTGCGGGATGACCTGCACGGTTTTGCCGAGATAATCCCCGCGACGTTCCTTGTCCAAAACTTTCTGATAAACCTGGCCGCTGGTCAGATTATTCAGGCGCGTCAGTTTGCAATTCGTGAAGCGTTCGTAGTGGCCGAGGTCGAGGTCAGTCTCCGCGCCGTCATCCAGCACATAAACTTCGCCATGCTGGTACGGGCTCATGGTGCCCGGATCGACGTTGAGATACGGATCGAATTTCTGGAGCGTGACCTTTAAGCCGCGATTCTCGAGCAAGGTCCCGAGTGCCGCCGCCAACAAGCCTTTCCCAAGGGAACTGATCACGCCGCCAGTGACAAAAATGTATTTCATTTGAAAAAGTGAAACCACCGATGGACCCAGATAAACCCAGATGAAGAACCTCGTTGGTTCCGTTTTTCGCAATATCCGTGTCCATCTGTGTTCATCGGTGGTTTTGATTCTTTAAGATTTTTTCCACGCGCGCGACATCTTCCGGCATGTCCACGCCGATGCTGTCGTAATCCACTTTCACGACCGCAATCTGAATCCCGTTCTCCAGCGCGCGCAGTTGCTCCAGCTTTTCTGCCTGTTCCAACGGCGACTGCAGAAACTTGACCAACCCGAGCAGCGTTTCGCGCCGATAACCGTAAATGCCGAGATGTTTTAAAAATGGAAATGCCGCCAATTGTTCAGCAACCGAACCATTGGCAGCATCGCGCAAAAACGGAATTGTGCGGCGCGAGAAATATAGGGCGTGGCCCGAAATATTGACAACGACTTTTACAACATTGGGATTCTCGTATTCCGCCAGATTTTTGATCAACGTCGCGGCGGTGGACATCTCGCTTTTTTCGCCAAGAGCCGTGGCAACCCGATCAATCACCCCAGGATCAATCAATGGTTCGTCGCCTTGAATATTAACAATGGCATCGCACTCGTTGCGCTCCGCGATTTCGGCAATCCGGTCGGAACCGCTGGGATGATCCGGCGAGGTCATTTCCACGTGGCAAAAATCCTGGGCCACCTCGAAAATCCGAGTGTCGTCCGTGGCGACGATCACTTCGCTCAACGATTTCGCTTTCTGGCATTGTTCAACCACATGCTGGATGAGCGGCCTGCTCGCGATGAGTGCAAGCGGTTTTCCCGGAAACCGGGTTGAGGCGTAACGGGCTGGAATGATGCCGAGGATGTTCATATATTTGGAACTCAGGAACTCAAAAAAGACGGTTTGCACGCCGACGTCATATAGCATTTTGTTTCGGGTTTTTGAGTTCCAAATTCAAAATCCATTCGGCTGCTTCTCTCAAATCATTGCAGACAATCGCCGCGTCGATTTTGTCTGCCGCTTTCGCTTCGATTCCTTTCCCATATCCGCTCCTCACCAGAATGCTTTTTTTGACGCCCGCATTCCAGCCGCATTCCAGGTCAATCAGTTTGTCGCCGATCATGTAGCTCTGCGAAAGGTCGATGTTGAATTCTTCGCGCGCATCGAAAAGAAAGGCGGGCGAAGGTTTTCGGCCACGACCCGCCTGCTCCGGCGCTTCGGGCGCTACATAAATTTTCTCGAAACGCACACCTGCCTTTCCCAATTGATCGACCAGATGCGCGTGAACATTTTCAACATCGTTTATCGTGAAATATCCACGACCCACTCCCGATTGGTTGGTGACAAGAAATAATTTGAATCCGGCATCCAACAATTTCTTCAATGCCCCGGCTGCACCGGGAAAAACAGAAACTTGTTCTGGTTTATGAAGATATTCCTTCTCCTCGATCAGCGTCCCATCCCGGTCGAGGAACACAGCGATGTTTGAATTCGTATTCAAGCGAGGTTTATTAAATCCATTGGCGCATTTTGGAAAAACAAAAAGGGATGGGCCGGAAGGACCATCCCTTGAGAAGATTCAACCTTTATTGTTTCAAGCGCAGGAACAGATTGCTCGATGTCGCGGTGCTGATCGTGACGACATTGGATCCATTGACAACCGTCGGCGTCTGGGTGACCGGAGTCCAATTCGTCGAGCCAAGAACCGTATTGCTTTCGAGCGCGAAGCCGGTCGCGCTGCTGGGCCATGAGACGAGGACGTCACTGCCGGATTTGGCAATGGTCAACCCGACCGGCGCGGCTGGCGCGTTGGTTGAGATGTCGGCATAGCGGGTCACAAAGAATTGGTAGCCGCTGTCGAATGGGCTGGAGCTATCAAACTGGCCCATCACGCCAATCAACGAAGTGGCGAACGCTGGTTTGGGTTTTCCGATGACGTCACCGACTCGCGTGTCGATGCGCAGGATAAAAGTGCCACCAGTGGAATTGGTCAGAGTCACATTCTCCCCGCTTCCAAAAGTCGCCGCGCCTCCAAGGAACACATTGGTAATGATCACGCGCGAACCTTCGACCGTAGCTTCCATGACTGCTGCATTGTTCGCCGTGGCAAAATTAAACGGGGCGGACGCGGGCAGCGGATTGCCGGAACTCAAAATTGTCACGTTGTGATTTGGGTTGCTGTTCACAAGATTAAGCTCGAACAAGCCGTTGAATGCCCCAAGCGGTCCGGTCACGCGCACTAAATCCCCAGCCATCGGGCGAATGGTCGAACCGCCCGAGACGAACACAACAATCCCCGCCGTGCTGTCCTGAATGTAAAACTGTGAATTGCCAGTAGTGGTCAAATTCGTATAAGTCGTCACCACCCCTTCCACGATGAAAATGGTGTTGGTATCCGAAGGCGCAAATGCTGCGGTCATCCTGGATCGCAGATTCGCAATGTTGGTGGTCACCGGCAACGGCACTTGCACCGTCAGCAGCGCATTCGAACTGGTGGTCGTGCTGATGGAGTTGCCGGCGCGGACGGAATAATTTCCGCTTTGATTGGTGGTCACGGAGGTCAGCACCAGATTGGAACTGGTTTCTCCGGACAAGGCCCCGCCGTTGTAGAGCCATTGGTAGCCGATGGGGGCGGTGCCGCTCGCCCTGGACGTGAAGGTGACTGTCGCGCCGACATTTACGGTCTGGCTTTTCGGTTCGACCGTGAAAAAGGGCGCCGTGGGCGTGGTGTTGATCGAGACGAAAGCGTTGGAACTTACCGCCGAGGAGGTGGCATCGGTCACAATCAGTTTATAATTCCCCTGGTCGCCGGCATCCACGGAGTTCAACACGAGCACATTGGAGGTTTCGCCCGGGAGAACCATATCATTGAACTGCCATTGATAGGAAAGTGTACCTGAACCATTGCCAACCCCATAAAGCGTCACGTTTTCTCCAGCGAAAACGGTTTTTCCAACCGGTTGCAACGCGATGCTTGCAGCAACGGGGGTGGATGTTACGACATCTGCAAAAGAGTTCCCCACCTTCAGATCATCAATGGCCATGCTCCCGATGCCCCCGCTTTGGCGGAAGGCAAACGCGGTCAAAACGATATTTGAGGTGATGTCGCTTGTCGCCACGGAGGGATCCGATTCGGAGGTCGGATTGATCCAAAGGGTTCCGAAAAAGTCCGCAGTGTTGTACGAGAAAACGACCTGATACTCGGTATTGGTGGTGAGGTCGCGCGGCAGAATCTGGTTTGGGGTGGCTGCCGCTGCCGAAATCCCCATTCGAAACGCGCCCGGCAAAGAATTTGTGGCGGTGCCGAAGATGCGGGCCCGGAAATTATTTCCGTTGTCTTTAAAATGCGCAAAATAATCGCCACTCGTCGAGGGCAGTGAAGAGAAGTTCACTTTAAAGCTGGCGAAAAGCACCGTTCCGCCACCGGAGACCTGGGTATTAATGTCCTCGGTCGAGCTTTGAGTGAGCAGGAGTTTACCTCCGGAAACAAGCGTCTGGCCGACGACCCCGCTGTGATTCGACCACACTCCGCTGGAGTTGGTGACGATCGGACCATCGGGATAGGTAAACGACTCAGACAGGCTAACTTGAGCACGAAGAGTGAAGGAAGTGGCAACAGTCAGGAATGCGGCAATCAGATATTTTTTCATAGAATCAATTTCAGGTTCAGTTACACACGGGACTGCGGGGAATCAGAAGAGCTCTCTATCGGTAAATGTTCCAAATCACGTCGGGATTATTCTTTTCCGCGCGATTGGCGCCGCTGTCATTGGGCGCTCCGTTGGTGATATAGCTTCGTTTGAAATAGGAGGAGTGGCCATCGATGAACACGATGTTTCCCCCCGCGTTGTTATGGCGCTTGGCGAAGCGGTAACTCCGGGCGGCGGGAAAAATTCCATTCCGCGCCGAGTCGCTGGGCGTGCCGAGTTCCGTTTCCATTGAGGGACTGAACATGGACTCAGTTAAAAGAACGGTGCCGGAAGGATTGGGAGCGCGACTCAGTTTGGGCATCGAAGGATAAGGCAACCGAGAGATACTTGAGCCGACGGGCGCCGTCGCTTTGAGGTCAATATTCATGACGTAGCTAAAAAACCCGTAAGCGCCGTTGTTCACGAACGCATCCCCGCTCGCGGCTTTCGCAGCCGGGCAATGCCAGATTTTTCCAATACCATTGTTCGGAAAAGGCAATTTGGTGCGTGGGTTGCCGCCGGGGGAAGTCC
>JBDSIW010000406.1:0-3410 GCA_039917795.1 Verrucomicrobiota bacterium
CAGGAAGATATTTTTCCCGTCGCGCAATTTGAAAAATTGTGGGGCGACATGACTTCCCTTCGTGAAGTCGATTGCCAGTTCGTCGTCGTGCCCCGTTTGCGCGGGCAACAACTCAAGGATCAGGCGCAACTCGACGGTTGGTTGCGCGATGGATCGGCCGCCTATGTTGATTCGCTCTGTCTGTGGGAGTAGCCGCCGACGTGAGGAGGCGGAGATTCATCCGCAACGATCCGCTTATTTATCGGCTGCCGGCAGCGGAACTTGTCCCGGGCGGCTCAAATAATAAATCAAATCCCGCACGTCCTGTTCGGCCAACGCATCGAGCAAACCTTCTGGCATCATCGACAACTCGTTTTGCTTGAGCGATTGGATTTCCTTTCGCGGGACAGTGATCGACTCGTTGGCCGTCAGAATTGTGACCGCATTGTCGTCTTGCGATTTCACAATGCCCGTGATGACTCGGTCGTCTTTGGTTTCCAATGTCGTGGCCCGATAATCGTTCGGAATGACTGCGTTCGGGTCCACCATGTTTTGCAGAATGTAATCAAGATCGCTGCGGTTCGACCCGGTCAAATCCGGGCCAACTTTCCCACCCACGTCGAACAATGTGTGACATTGCTGGCAGGTTTTGGAAAACACAGCGCGCCCGCGGGACGCATCGCCGGGTTGCGAACCGCCCGCGCGATAAATTTTTCGGTAGTGCTCGATTTGTTTTTTCTTGTCGTCGTTGGAATCGCGCACGGCACCCCACACCTTGCCGAGTTGTTGATTCACTTCGCCGTTATTCAAGCTCCGCAATTGTCGAATTAAATCCGCGGTCAATTCTTTGCGCGCGATTTTTTGTTCGCCCACTGCGGTCAGCAATGGTTTTGCAAACGTCACGCGCGAAGCCAGGGTGTTTAACGCGTCCCGTTTGTTGGAGTCGTTGAACGCTTCATACCCGTCGAGAATTTTCTGCGCGGTTTGCGGATCCTCGTAACCAGCCAGACCGCGCAACGCGGGAGATCGAAGGTCCGGATTGCTCAACAGATTCTGGAGAATCGGGGCGAGGCTGGGATCTCGGGCTTTCAGGAGCGATTCGAGCGCGGTGCGCCGAGCGGGGGCGGTTTCCGTGTCGCTGGTGAGCGTGGCCCGCAACTCCGCCAACGCTGTGGCGCTGCCGAAAGTGAGCGACAAGTCCTTGCTCAAGGAACGGACTTCCGGGTTCGGGCTGGCTTTCAGTTTCACCGAAAGCTCCTCCCATCCGGCGGGCATTTTCACAGCACGCCGTCCTTGCAACCCTGCGCTCATGCCGCGAAGAACATCAATTTGAAATTGCGGGTCGCTGCTGGTGTTCAACACTCCCACCAGCGCCGCCAATGGTTCATTGGTTTGTTCTGCCGTCGAAGTCATCGCGCTAAGAATCAAGAAACCGCAATAGAACAAATAGCGAAGCTTTCTAAAAAAATTCATAAAGGTTGGGGAGAATAACGACAGAAGTTTCGCACCTGCCAGTCTGAATTAAATCATCCCCGGCACTTTTGTTCCCGGGGACGGCTTGATCTATTTTGAATAAATTTTTTGCCGGGCAGTCCTTAGGCTGTTAAAATTCACGCTCAGCCATGCGACTCGAAAAACATTCTCACGCCTTTACTCTGATCGAGTTGCTGGTCGTAATCGCGATCATCGCCATCCTGGCTGGACTGCTTTTGCCCGCGCTGGGCAAAGCAAAGGAGCGCGCGCTGACTGTGCAATGCTTGAGTAATCTCAAGCAGCTTGGCACCGCCATGACCATGTACGGCGACGACAATAATTCGCTCCTGCCCATGGCTAACGGCGACGTCGTTTGGACAAGCACCAATCCCGTGGCCTGGACCCGTTCGCTTTTGGATTATTACCAAACGACCAATCTGTTGCGCTGCCCGGCTTTTTCCCGCGTCTATAATAGATCGCCCTACAATTATTTTCTTGGCTCGCGCGCCGCTTATGTCGAGGCGGGAAACAACCGCGCGGCTGTTTCGCTGAAAAGGATCCAGTATCCTTCGATGTTTATTCTTTCGGGTGACGCGAATAATCCAATCTTTCCCGTCGATGACGCCGATCCTGACAATTACACGCAGTACACGTTGTTCGAAAAAAGCGCACCGGCGCACAATCATCGCGTGAACATTTTGTTTGGGGATTACCACGTGAAGACTTACGGCAAATTTAATTCCAATGAGATGACTTATTCCTATTCGCAGCCGGGGATTGATTTCCTGAACGTGCGGTAAAAGCTTTGGCTGCGTGATGTTTCGACCTCTTTTTTTCCGGCAACGGCTTCAATTGCACGGTTTGATAGGAACCAGCTGGGCTCCGGACCCGGCGATGCTGACGTGCCGGAGAAATTGACTTTTTCGCTATTGTCAGACAACGTGTCTGACATGAAAACAACTACTCGAGTTTTCCAGCGAGAGTTTAAGAAGATGAAGCGCATTGCCGCTGAGGGAAAAACGATTTTTATCCACGACGCCACGGGCCAGGATTTTGTTTTCTCCATCAAACGCAGCCCGACTAACCCTCTGTTTGGCCGTATGCCCAATTCCGTTTCGGGGGATGTTGAATCTCCTACCGGCGAAACATGGGAAGCCAATCAATGAAATATCTTTTGGACACCTCAACTTGGATTTGGGTGAACAGCGATACCACAAAACTTTCCCGCCGCGTTGCTGAAATTTTAAAAGATCCGCACGGCGTTTTTGGTTTGTCCGACATAAGCCTTTGGGAAGTCGCCAAGAAAGTAGAGAAAGGAAAATTAAATTTGGATCGTCCCGTTCTCGATTGGATTCGCAACGCGTTGCCCGATTCCGTTCAAGTCCTGCCCATTTCGCCGGAAATTGCCGTCGCCTCAACGCAATTGAAGAATTTCCACAGCGATCCCGCCGACCAACTCATCGTTGCCACCGCGCAAAGCCACGGACTGACACTCCTCGCTAGCGACCGACTCATCCGCCAAGGTGATTGGGTAAAAACTGTTTGGTAAAAAACGTTCTTAGCGCGACCGAACTTGCTCGGTCAACGGCATGAAACGTTCCGCGCAAAGAGGCGAAGGCGCAAAGGGGACTTAATCAGACATCTGACTTTTTGAGACGTTCGCGCCACTTTTGTGGATCTCGTGAACACTGAAAAACTGCATAGATGATAATGACCTTCTCCGATGCTTCATAAAATATTTCGTAAGGAAAACGCCGGACAAGCGCACGCCGAAATTCGTCGGTTGCCACAGGATAAAGAAGTGGATGCGTTGGATCAATAACACGCATGCCTCAACGCAACGAAGAAAATCTTCACCCAGGCCGGGTTCGCGATCCTCATACCAAGTATAGGAATCAGCGACGTTGTCTTCAGCTTCGGCGGTGTAAATGATCTGCTCAATTATTTCGTTCGCGCCC
>JBDSIW010000407.1:0-4767 GCA_039917795.1 Verrucomicrobiota bacterium
GGCTGCGTGAATCAGCAAGTCGAAAGCATCGGATCGAAAAACGGCGAACAACTGGTCTCGACTTATCAGGCGCTTCATCCTGCCGGTCAATCCGTCGAATTTAACGGGCGGCCAGTTGACCTCGCCCTCTCACCGGATCGACGGGTTCTTTACGTCAAAGATAATCGTGGGATTGTGGTCATCGAAGTCGTGGGCTGGAAGATCCGGCAGGAATTGAAGTTTGCGGCGGGCGGTGGTTCCACCCACGGGATTGTGGTTTCACCCGACGGCTCGCGTGTCTGGGCAACGACCGCGCAGAATTTGCTTTGCGAAGCGAAGGTCGCCAGCGATGGCCGAATCGCCTGGGGACGCTCCGTCACTTTGCCGGGGCCAGGGGGAACAGGAAATTCACACCCGGGCGGATTGGCTTTCTCCACCGACGGCCGGAAGGCGTATGTCTGCCTTTCACGAAACAACAGCCTCGGCGTAGTTGACTTGGAATCTGGCAAATTAATAAAGGAAATCGCTGTGGGCGTGGCGCCCTTCGATGTTGTTCTCCGTCGCGATTCGCGCAGCGCCTTCGTTTCGAATTGGGGTGGGAGACATCCGCGCGCAAGCGAGCCGACCGCCCCCTCCTCCGGCACCGAAGTTTTAGTGGACGCCCACACGGTGGCGGCGAGCGGAACCGTTTCCGTGGTTGACCTCGAGCTCGAAAAGGAAACTTCGCAAATCACGACGGGTTTGCATCCCTCCGACTTGGAATTGAGTTCCGACCGGCGAACTCTTTACGTCGCCAACGCGAATTCCGATACCGTGAGCGTCGTTGACATCCCGAGTTTGAAAGTCACCGATTCGATTTTGGTTCGCCCCGATCCTTCGCTCCCGTTCGGCAGCGCGCCCGGCGGATTGGCCTTGGCGCCGGATGGCAAAAATTTGTTCGTCGCAATCGGCGGCAACAATGCTGTGGCATCGATCACTCTTGGCGCGAAGCACCTGCTGGATGGATTTATTCCCACCGGCTGGTATCCCGGTGCGGTGGTCTCGGACGGGCAGCACCTTTTTATTGCCAACGTCAAGGGACTCGGGACACGCGATGCGCGCCCGGACAAGCAAGGTTGGAACAGCCGGATGTATCTGGGAACGGTGAACAAGGTGGAAATTCCCTCCGCTCCCATACTGAAAAACTACACCCGACAGGTCAACGCCGATACACGATTGCCGCAGATGTTGCGAGCGTGGGAGCGAAGCGGCACCCGGAAAAATGCAGTGCCCGTTCCGAGGCGCTCCGGGGAACCTTCGGTTTTCGACCACATCGTCTATATCATCAAAGAGAATCGAACCTATGATCAGGTCTTCGGAGATTTGCGACAAGCCAACAGCGATCCTTCGTTGTGCGTGTTTGGTCGCGAAGTGACTCCCAACCACCATGCGCTGGCCGAACAGTTCGCGCTGCTGGACAACTATTACTGCAATGGCGTTCTCTCGGCCGACGGCCACGCGTGGGCCATGGAAGGTTACGCCACCGATTACCTGGAGAAATCTTTTGGCGGTTTTACGCGGAGTTATCCCTACGCGGGCGACGATCCAATCAGTTACGCGGCGACGGGATTTATTTGGGACAACGTCCTGCTCCACGGACTCTCCTTCCGGAATTACGGCGAAATGAATTCCACGGGCGTGTTGCCGAGCGACGCGGATTTCAAAGCCATTTTGGAAAATCATCGCACCAACGGGACGAACATTGTTTTCAAGCATGACATCCAGATCGAAGCATTGCGCCGCTACAGTTGCCCCGATTCGCCCGGATGGAATCTGAAAATCCCCGACGCAATTCGGGCTGACATTTTTCTGAAGGAATTCGCGGCCCTTGAAAAGAACGGCGATTTCCCGAACCTCGTCATCATTTATCTCCCCAGCGATCACACCGCGGGGACGAGGCCCGGCGGGCCGACGCCGCGCGCAATGGTGGCCGACAACGACCTTGCGGTGGGGCGAATCGTCGAGCGCATTTCGAAAAGCCGTTTTTGGCCGAAGACCTGCATCTTCGTAAACGAAGATGATCCGCAGATGGGGTTTGACCATGTGGACGGCCACCGTTCCCTTTGCCTCGTGGTCAGCCCGTACACCAAGCGCGGCGCGGTGGTCAGCAAGTTTTACAACCAGACTTCGGTCCTGCACACGATGGAAAGAATGCTCGGCCTGCCGCCAATGAACCAGATGGATTCGCTCGCGCCGTTAATGACAGATTGTTTCGACCGAACGCCAAACTTCAAACCTTTCGATTCGTTGACCAACAACATTCCGCTCGACGAATTGAACAAGCCAATTGCTCAATTGGGCGGGGACGAACGATTGTGGGCTGAAAGAAGCCTGGCGCAACCCTTCGAGAAAGTGGATCAAGCCGATGAAAACACGCTCAACCGGATCATCTGGCATTCGGTGAAAGGTGTGAACGCGCCCTACCCTGCGCGGCTGGCGGGAGCGCACGGCGAAGGTTTGAAAAAACGAAAGCTGAAGTTGTCCGGTTCGGACGACGACGACGATTGAGGAATTAAATCCTCACCATCTCGCGCTTCCGCTGCGTGAAGCGGCAACACTCGGTGTATCCCGCGCTCCGCGCCAATTGAACCGCTTCGGCGAAATTCATTCCCACCTCGTTGGGCGCATGAGCGTCCGAGGCAAAGGTGATCGGCACCCCGAGTTTGAAGGCGAGATTCACAATTGGCGGCGCGGGATAAATTTCTTTGCAATCTTTGCGCAACCCGGCGGTGTTCAATTCCATCGCGAGATCATGACGTTTTACCGCTTCCAGGAAACGGGTGTAAAGCGGCGTGTAATCTTCCTTGGGGTAAAAGCAGAATTTTTTGCACAAGTCCGTGTGGGCGATGATGTCGAACAAGCCCGATTCGGCCGCCATCGTCAGACGTTGGAAATACGCCGTCCACACTTCCATGGGGTCGCGACGTTTCCATTCGGAAAGTTTTTGCGGATTATCCAGGTCCCACGATTCCGAAACGTAATGAACCGCGCCGATGAGGTAATCCCACGGATGCCGCGCCGCGAGATCGCGAATCCAGTCTTCGTATCCAGGAATGAAATCCACTTCCATCGCCAGCTTGATGACAAGGTTGGGATGATCGCGCTGCGCCTTCGCCACTTTCTCAACATATTCGTCGAGGCGCGATCCGTACATGTGCCAGTTGTCAAAATCGTCGCGCTTCATCGGATTATGTTCTGAAAAACCAATCTCGGTCAGTCCGATCTTCACCGCGTGCGCGGCCAAATCGGTCGGCTCACCCACGGCGTGGTGGCAAAGCGGCGTGTGCATGTGGTAGTCGGCTGGCAAAGGCATGGCGGAAAATTAAGAGGCGCGGAATCTCTCAGCAAGGATTTTGACCCGAGGAATGCAATTCAAAATCCATTTGAGCGCGGTGGACCGGCGTACGGTTTGGCGCCTTGTCCCGGAACCGTCGCGTCTTTCAAAGTGAGTGCGGACGGGTCCGTGGTGTTTGGCGGCTCGATAAATCCGTGATAGCGCCCCATCCAATACGCCAGCAGCCACGACGAGGGTTGCACAACGTCATGACCGCCAGTGCCACCGTCCAACTTCATGGTCCAATTGTCCCAGAGCATCGGCTCCCGTTCGCGCGGCGAGATGGCGCGCGTCCCGCCGGAATACGCGACGTAACCCGCCGGGGTCTGCAAATCCGCGCGTTGAGAATTCTGGTAGGAATAAATCACGAGATCGAGTGGCCACTCGCGGAGATGCCCCACCGCAGGCGCAACTTCGCAATCATTTCCAGTGAGCGCGCCATAAACAAAGTTGAACCATGGGACGTGTTCGATGCGTTCGACTTCCCAACTGCGCTCGAGGCTGCGCCGGTAAATCGAGCGGAGTTTTGGATCCTTCTCGTACTTCAAAAGATTCGCATAGCAGAGAAACGAAAGGTGATCGAGAAACTGCAGAACGTCTCCTGGCGGGAAGGTGGCTTTTTGGCGCAACGTGAATTCGGGATAGCCAAGCTTGACCAATTCCTCGTAGCCGCGCGTAAACTTTTCTTCGCCGGTTAGCGTCTCTGCAGTTTTGATGAACGACAAAATCTCGAGGCTATTCAACCCGCGTGCGGCGTTGCCTTCACCGGCCTTGCCAAAATATTCCGGATCCCAATTGCCCCAGCGCGTCGGCTTTCCATCCAGATCAATCAACTTCCAGCCGTGGCTCATGATGTGACCTGCGACACGTGAGAGAAAAGTTTTCGCCTGCTGAATTTCTTCACCTTGCGCGGCTAATTCCAGAAAGAGCGCCACGGCATAAAAGTGCGCGCAGATCTCGTCGCTCGAAGTGTCCCCTTTCCACTCGAACAAACCATCCTTCGTGTCGTGCCACTCCGCCGCCGCTTCGCCCGAGCCGTGCGCCGCTTTGTGACCACGCTCGCCTTTCGCCCAGACGGATCGCGCCGGAAAACCTTCGATGCCTGTCATCGCTTCCAGCCAGCGAATTGCCTGAAAGGTGTTCACCGCTTCGCGGCGCGCGCCAGGATCTTTCGTCACCGCGAAACGATACGATTCCGCCGCGAGATAATCGCAGGAATATCCGCCGTCGTTGTCGCCGAGTTCCCGCACGAACTCATGCGACGGCTCGTCCCACTCAAGCTTGTGGACAAGGCCAAGGCGTTTCTGGCCCCATTCGTTCAAGTGCCGTTCGTAATACGCAGCCTTTTTCTGGAGCGTGAACGGGTAGTAATCGACAATGCCAAGCCCTTTCTCGGTGGCGATGAAAACGGAACT
>JBDSIW010000408.1:0-4252 GCA_039917795.1 Verrucomicrobiota bacterium
GGATCGAGCGGCACATAAGCGCCCCCGGCCTTGAGAATCCCGAAAAGTCCCACCACCATTTCCGCGGAGCGCTTGACAAAAAGTCCAACGAGACTTTCCGCGCCGACTCCTTGATCCCGCAACCTGGCGGCCAGATTATTGGCGCGGGCATTGAGCTCGCCGTAGGTGACTGTTTCCCTCTCGAAAACCAACGCAGTGGCGGAGGGATTCTTCTCCGCCTGAACCTCGAACTGTTCATGAAGGCATTTCTCGCGCGGATAATTTTCCCGGGTTTCGTTCCATTCCTCCAGAAACTGGTTCGTCTCGCCAATCGAAAGAGGAGAAAACACATCGTAGCGCCCAGCCGGTTCGGATGCCATCGCCTCCAGCGTCTTCACATAATGACCGCACATCGTTTTGATTTGCTCGAGGCAAAGCAAATTCGGGTCGTAATCAAAATGCATCTGGAGCTGGGTCGAGGTGACATCGAGCATGAAAGTGGTCAGCGTCGTCAGGTTGTTCGCCTCGAAATAATGCCCTTCCATGAAGCCCATTCCCTCGTAGCCCTGCAAATTTTTGTAAACGTGGAAATGAACGAAATCGAAAGCCGCTTCGAACACCGCCTGGTTTCCATTCATCTTCTGAACTTCAGCGAGCGGGAAACGGCGATGCGGAATAATCGATTGCTCGGCGGCAAAAGTCTGTTTAACCAGTTCGGTCCATGTGCCGCCATTGAGTTGTTGTCGAACGGGAAGCGTGTTGAGAAACAGCCCGATGATTTTTTCCCCGTCAATTTCCTCGGGCCGCCCGTTGCAAACCAGGCCGCTCATGACATCCGTCTGCCCATAAAGCAAACTCATCACCCGTTGATGCGCAGCGAGCAAAACCGTTTTCAGCGGCACGGCGGCGGATTGCGCGAGTTTTTTCAAGCCGTCCAAAACGCTGGCGTCAAAAAGGATTTCCGGCCCGCGCACCTGTTCGTGGCCACCAGCGCACATTTCCTTCGGCCACCGCGGAAGCATCTGCACATGGGCATCCTGAAGCATGTCGGCCCAAAAGCGGCGCGTCTCGGGAGAAGCGATGGTTTGCTTTTCCAGCGCGACAAATTCGCGGTAGGCAATTTGCGGAGCCGCAATCGTCTTGCCCGTCCCGTCCATCAGCGCCGCGTAATCCTGAAAAATCTCCGTCATCAACGCCGCCAGGCTCCAGCCATCGAGGTAAACGTGATGAAAGCTGACGATGAACTGGAATGACTTTTCGCCCTGCAATTGAGTATGGAAGCGCAACAACGGCGCGGCGGCTCGATCAAACGGCCTCCGTTTTTCCACCTCAATCCAATCCACCAGCCTGTTCACCTGCTCGCTCGCGCTGAGGCCGCGCAGATTTTCCACGGTGAACGGAACCTTGACCTGGCGATGGACCAATTGCATCGGCTCGCTGAACCCAGCGATCTCGAATGACGTCCGCAAAACGGGATGGCGCTCGACGAGTTGATTGACCGCTCGCTCAAGATTCTCGGCATTGAAGGCGCTTTGAATCCCGAAACTAAAGACGTCGTGATAAACGGCGGAAAGCGGATTCAACTCGTTGTAATAAAACATCCCGGTCTGGAGTTGAATCATCGGATAAGCGTCCTCCACGTCCGGCGGAAGCTTGACGCGATCTTCCTGGGTAATCAGCGAGAAGGCCGCGCTTTGCTGAAAGGCGGTCTTGCTTTCGGCGCCCTCCGCGGCCTTCGCCACACTCTCGATCGTCGGATTCTGAAAAAGTTTTTGCAGCGAGAAATGAATGCCCGCGCGTTGCGCTCGCGACAGCACCGCAATGCTGCGGATGGAATCCCCTCCGAGCTCAAAGAAATTGTCGTGCACGCCGATTCCTTCAATCTCCAGGACGTCGCTCCAGATTTTTGCGAGCGTTTCCTCGGTGAAATTGCTCGGGGCGACAAACTTCTCTTTGAAGTCAGGCCGCGCCCGGTCGGGTGAAGGCAACGCCCTGCGGTCCACTTTCCCATTGGGCGTGAGCGGCAGTTTATCTAGAAACACGAAAACCGCCGGAACCATGTATTCGGGGATTTTCTGCGTGAGATATTCGCGCAATTCACTCACCGAGGGCGATTCCGTTTTGGCGACCAGATACGCCACCAGACGTTTATCGCCTTCAGCGCCTTCGTGGACGGTCACCACGGTTTCGCGAATCGCCGGGTGCTTGTTTAAGGCGGCTTCGATTTCCCCCAACTCGATCCGGAACCCGCGAATCTTCACCTGATGATCGATCCGCCCCAGATATTCCAGTTCGCCGCTAGCCAGGAATTGCGCCAGATCGCCGGTGCGATAAAGCTTTGCCCCTGGCAATTTGGAAAATCGGTCAGCAATGAACCGTTCGCTGGTCAGGTCGGCGCGATTCAAATATCCCCGCGCCACGCCCGCGCCGCCGACAAACATTTCCCCTGGCACACCCGGAGGTGCCGTCTGGAGATTTTCGTCGAGAACGTAAAGTTGCAGATCGGGAATCGGCACGCCAATGACACTCCCGACTCCGCTGCTGAGATCCGCGAGTCGAATGGGCCGGTAGGTGACGTGGACAGTGGTCTCGGTAATTCCATACATGTTGACCAGAAGGGGCGTTTCGTCGCCGTGGCGGTCGAACCAGGGTTTGAGACTCTGCAATTCCAGCGCTTCACCACCGAAGATGACGTAGCGCAATTCGAGTTTGCGTTGAGTCTCTGCAGAAGCCTCCGCCCAAATCAGCTGGCGAAATGCGGAGGGAGTTTGGTTCAGCACTGTGACTTTTTCATTGGCCAGCAATTCGTAAAAGGCCGCCGGAGAACGACTCGTCAGGTAGGGAACGACGACCAGTTTTCCGCCATAGAGCAACGCGCCCCAGATTTCCCACACTGAAAAATCAAATGCATACGAGTGAAACAACGTCCAGACATCCTTCGATTTAAACCCGTACCATTGCTCGGTCTGCGTGAACAATCGAACCACATTGTGATGCGTGACGAGGCAGCCCTTCGGTTTACCCGTCGAGCCGGAAGTGAAAATAATATAGGCGACATTTTCGCCGGTCACGCCGCTGTCCATGTTCTCCGCAGATTCGCCGGAAATTTTTTCCCAGTCAGAATCGAGACAAATTACTTTCGCGGAATTCTCGGGGAGGGATGGAATCAAGCTCTCCTGGGTCAAAAGCACGGGCGCGTTGGTGTCTTCGAGCATAAAGGCGAGCCGGTCTTTCGGGTAGGCCAGGTCGATGGGCACGTAAGCGCCACCCGCCTTAAGCACACCCAAAATCGCCACGACCATTTCAAGGGAACGTTCCAAGCAAAGGCCGACCGGGATCTCCGGACCCACGCCCGCTTTCTCCAGAAAAGCCGCCAACCGGTTGGCCCGCGCGTTTAACTCCGCGTAGCTGAGGGATTTTCCGTCACAAATCAGAGCAATGGCGTGTGGTGTTTGACGGGCTTGGATTTCGAACTGTTGGTGAATGCACAAATTGGAAAAACTCATATTTTCTGCGTCAGGAAAATTTATCTCAAGGAGGGAAATTACAGGAATGGCGGAAGCGGTCCAATGGCAGTCTGGCTATTTAACAGTTCCGAATTCTCCCTGAGAAATTCTAGGAGAAAACACGGTGAGAGCAGACTGGCGAGTGAGAAAACCAATTTGTCTGGCTCTTTCCTCAAAATAAAATGGGCGAAGAAAACCTTCGCCCGGATCGAAAATCCGACTGAAATTATTTCAGTTTCGCCAGCGTTTCTTTGACCTTCTCGAAGTCAGGCAAATCTTTCGGTGTGGGAGTCTGCTCGCTGTATTGGATGACACCATTCTTGTCGATTACGAACGCGGCACGCGCCGCAGTGTCGCCCACGCCCGCAAGCATTGGAAAAACGACATCATAACTTTTAATCACTTCCTTGTTCAGGTCACTCGCCAGCGTGATGGAAATTTTCTCCTTTAGCGCCCAGGCTTCCTGGGCAAACGGTGTGTCGATGCTGATGGCAATGACGTCGGCGTTCAAATCGCTGTAGGAATTTAATCCGCCGCTGATCGAGCACATTTCCTGGGTGCAAACGCCGGTGAAAGCCGCCGGGAAAAAGAGGAGAACCGTGTTTTTCTTGCCCAGATTGTTGCTCAGCTTGACATCCACCAAGCCATTGGCGTTTTTTGATTTGAGCGTGAAATCAGGAGCTTTGGATCCAACTTTGATAGCCATAATTTTAGAAAAATGAATTTTATTGTTAACCCGAGGTTGGGAGATCTTCCCATTTCCTTTG
>JBDSIW010000409.1:0-5630 GCA_039917795.1 Verrucomicrobiota bacterium
CATTATTTCCTTTAACGGCAGTTTCGTTCGATCCTAGAAAAATTTTGGCGGACCGCAATCTGGAAAATTACCTCGTTTAATCTTTGAATCCTGGGTGCGCGCCATGTTTGATTCACGCGATGATCGGCGTGGCAATCAATGCAATTGGAATTGTGGCGGGAGGAATCGCCGGCCGGTCGCGCAAAAAGCCGATCACTCCGGCCAATGAATCGTTTTTCAAGGTGGCGATGGGTGCCGCGACGGTGTTCCTCGGGCTGCAATTAGCCTGGCAGAATCTCAATGGCAGCCTCGGTATCTTCATGAAACAGCTGGGGATAGTTTTGTTATCAATGACGCTCGGCAAACTCACCGGAAGGCTGTTACATCTCCAAAAAATTTCGAATGCCGTGGGCAAATACGCCACCTCCCGGATGGCGTTGGCCGAGCCGAGCCAAAAGCGATGGAGCGATGGGTTGGTGGTGTGCGCGCTTCTGGCATGCGCCAACCCGTTGGCGATCCTCGCTGCGACCCAGGAAGGTTTGAGTGGAATAAGTTTCGCTCCCATCTTCGTCGTGAAAGCGGTCATGGACGGACTTGCGGCAATGGCCTTTGTATCATTGTTCGGTTCGGGAGTGATGCTTGCGGCAATTCCGGTGGTGGCCTTTCAAGGGACTATTTTTCTTTTGGTGAGATCGCTTGCCCCAACCTTGAAAACTCACGGCCTGATCGACCCAATTCTGGCGACCTGTGGGTTATTGATCTTCTGTGTGTCGCTCATTATTTTGAATCTTAAGAAAGTGGAACTGACAGATTATCTCCCGAGCCTTGCCATTGCGCCGCTGCTGACGTGGATTTTGAAATGATTGCAGCTCGGATTTTTTCTTCCGCGAGTCGCGTCAACGATTTAAAGATTATTAATTCATTTCTTGCAGAGCAAAATACCCTCGCTCCGAGAATCTACTTGAAAGACTTTTGACGCCCGACCGATACTCTCATCATCTATTTGAAAGACATGAAACAAGTGCGCATCGGAATCGTCGGCATGGGCAACATGGGCAAATACCATGCGAATTATTTGCTCGGCAACAAAATCAACCGTTGCGTGCTGACTGCGGTTAGCGATGCCTTCACCGCCAATCTTGATAATTACAAACTCAAAACTTTCGATGATGCCGGGAAGATGATTCGCTCCGGCGAAATCGATGCGGTGATTATCGCCACGCCGCATTTTCTCCACACGACGATCGGCATCGATGCATTGCAAAATGGGATTCACGTCCTGGTTGAGAAACCGATTTCCGTTCACAAAGCTGATTGCGACCGGCTGATTGCGGCGCACAAAGATCCCAAAATTATTTTCTCGGCGATGTTCCAGTCGCGCACCGAAGCGCGCTGGAAAAAAATCAAAGCGCTCATCGACGGCGATGAGCTCGGAAAAATTGTCCGCACGAATTGGATCGTGACCGATTGGTTTCGCACTGAGGCGTATTATGCGAGCGGCGGTTGGCGCGCGACGTGGAAGGGCGAGGGTGGGGGAGTTTTGCTGAATCAGTGCCCGCACAATCTCGATATTCTTCAATGGCTTTGCGGTCGCCCGAACAAAGTGCGCGGCTTCTGCCAGCTTGGCCGTTATCACGACATCGAAGTCGAGGACAACGTCACGGCGTATTTTGAATATGCGAGCGGCGCGACTGGTTCCTTCATCACCTCCACCGGCGAAGCGCCCGGCACAAATCGTTTGGAAATCGCGGGCGAGCGCGGAAAAATTGTCGTTGAACACGGCAAGCTCACTTTCACGCGCAACGAAGTTTCTATGCTGCAATTCAGCAAATCCGCGAAAGCCGGGTTCGCCAAACCGGAAATCTGGAACGTGGAGATTCCATTGGAATCTACCGGTGGCAAACATGAAGACATCACGCAAAATTTTGTGGATGCGATTCTTGATGGCACACCGTTGATTGCGCCAGCCGAAGAAGGCGTCTGGTCAGTCGAATTGGCGAACGCGATTTTGTATTCCTCACTCATCCGGGAAACAGTTGAAATGCCGCTCGATGCCTCCGCTTACGAAAAGAAGTTGAACCAGCTCATTGCCGAATCCAAGTTCGAGAAGAAAGTCGTCGCAACGGCAATGGGCGAAGATTTCACGAAGTCGTTCGCAGGAAATCGGTAATCCGTAGCGGCGCCTTAGCAGAGCGCCACGATTGACCGACGGCGCTCTCCCCAGACGCCGCTACGATCAAAATGGCATAAATTTCAGTCGGAAGGTCCGCTCCACCAACCACGCCATGCCGAACAAAAAGATGACGATGGAAACGGCAACACGAAATCTCGTCGCCCAGGTTTGACGGTTGACCCACCTGAGCAGCGGCCAGAGCGCGCCCACGATTACTATTTGGCCTGCTTCCACGCCGAGGTTGAACGAGACGAGCGAACGGGCGAGTCCGCTTGATGGCAAGCCGAGTTCGCGCAACACATTCGCGAAACCGAATCCATGCACCAGGCCAAACGCGAAGGTGAGCATCCATCGATGGCGTGTGCTTTTGACCCAAAGGTTTTCTGCGGCGACATACATGATCGTCACGGCGATGCCGATTTCGACAAATTTCGGAGGAAGTTTCACGATTTGCAAAACCGCGAGGGCGAGAGTGATGGTGTGCGCCATGGTGAACGCGGTGATGATCTTCAGCAAGTCCACGAATCGTTTCACGAAGAGCAGTGCGAGCAGGAAGGCGATGTGATCGTAGCCGAGGAAGATGTGCTTGACGCCGAGCTTGAAATATTGCGCGACCTGCTCGCTGACCGGCGATGTGTAACCGGTGTCGTAAAGATAGTCCGGCTCGAAGCGCGTAAAGATGACGTCGTCCTCATGCCTGTTCCAAGCGAACACACCGAGGACGGTGTGTGCACCGCCGAAATTCTCGAAGAAATCAAACGTGAGCGTGACATCCTCCGGCAGACTCAGCACGGGATTCCGAAACGTGAAACTCAAGACGCGCTGGGCGTATTCCGATTCAGCGATTGCTTCGTCCGCATCCCCCGGCCAAGGCGGGTTGATGGCTTCGGCGAATTCCGCCTCGCGCTGGTTCAGATCGAGGTAAATGTGCTGCCGTAGAAACTTTTGGATCGCAGGTGTGCTTGCTTCCAATTCCGTTCGCGAAATCTTTTGATCGCCGTTGGCATCGAGCTTCGTGATGCGCTGCAATGTGGTCAGGTCGTAGGAGAATTTGAATTCGAGTTCGTGTGGCGTGATTGTCACGCGGCAATAGCTGGTGTCCGGCGTGTGAGCGAAAGCGTTCGTCGCGCATGCAACGACAAGGAGAATAAACAGGAGAAACCTCACAACCTGATTCCTGCCTTGCGCGGAATGGAAGCGGCGGACAGGGCACCGCACCGTCCGCCACCGCAGCAAAAAAACGTCACTTGGCCGGCTCGTATTTGACCCACATCGGCGAAGCCCAGACCAGTTCACCGTCCGCTTGCTCGCCGCGAGCGTAGTAATAACTGGTTTTGCCCGCCGTTGGATTTGGATCGGTCCACGTCAAATCCACGTCCGCTTTGTTTGGCTCGATCACTTTGATCTCAACGTCATCTTTGATGATCGTTACTTTGCTGAACGCGCCCGTGCCGCGCAACTTGAGTCGAAATGCAGGAGGTTCACTCGTCTTGAATTCGTCGCCCTGCATGTGGTCGCCGCAACGCCAGTCGGCCACAATATTATCCGTCGCGGCGTAAGTGTGACGGGCGCGCATGGCCTTGAGCAGATCTTCGCGCGACGTGCCTTCGCTATAAACCATCGCATAGCTGATGTGCGTCGAGGTGTGGTCGCTGCTGGATTCGAAGGAAAACTTGTAGCCTCTTTGCAGAGCGAAGTTGATAAACCCTTTTGGTTTCCAACCGCCAATCGCGTCGTTCTCCGTCGGGCTCCGTGGCGCGCTGGGTCGTTCGTAATTTTGGCGGCAGCCCTGGTAAATTTCCACCATCGGCTCGTAATTGGGGTCGTTATCGCGCCAGTCCGTGCCCATGGTTGTCGTGCTGCTGTGGGAGGCGCAAACGCCGTTGAACTGCTTCAAATATTTGTAAAGCATCTGTGTGTCGGGTGCGTGAACGACCGGCTCGGCATCGGTCTTGGGCAAGCGCGGCAAAGTCCGCACGCCGCGCTGGGCGAACACCACGTTGCGATGGCCTTCCGGATAACTCACGCTGCGCTCGTAACTGAAGGGCGGATCAAATCGTCCCGGCAAACGAAATGCGTCCGTGGTTTTCTGCGTGAGCCACCAGGTATATTCGCGGCCCGCGCCGTTATCGTGGTCGCCGCAGCCGAGCCAGTCCATTCCCGCCACGTCAATCGCGTATCGCCACATGTCTTCGATCGGCCCGTCGTTTCCGCCGTCGCCGCTGATTTCCGTGTGACGATGAAATTCTCCGCGCACGAGTTGAAGCGGTTTGCCCTGGTAATCAATTTTTGAACCGCGGCATCGCGCAATCGCCTCGCGTTCTTTGAGCGTCGCCTCGGATGTTTTCTTGTTCGGAGTCGGATTTTGTTTGGCGGCGACGAGCGTCATTGAAACCGGGCTCGCGGGAAATTCAAGGCGGCTGATGAACACATCATTGTCGAAGACGTCGCGCGGCGCCTCGATCGAATCGTTCCCACGCCGTCCATTGGGAAGGCGGCGGTCCTGTCGATGATCGCTCGAATGTGCGATCAGTAATCCGCCCTGGGGATGGGCCGCGACGGACGGGGTGTTATAAAGCAAATTGTCCGAGTGCGGCAGAATAATTGGCCCGACCCATTGTTTCCCGTCGTAATACGCGGCGTAATTAATCCACACGGAGCCGACGGGCGTATGGAATGTTCCCTCGCGCGAACGCGAAAACAACCAGATGCGTCCGTCCCGATCACACGCAATGCGACCGAGATTGTTGTAGGTGTTGGCATTTGCCTCGGCCTCTTCGCCGGCTTTGCGAGTCGTCACCTCGGGCTCGGGACGATTGACCGGAAGATTCGCGGGTCCGCGACGTTTCTTTTCGCCCGGGAGCGCTTTGGCAAGGGCACTTGCCGGCACGAGCCATTTTCCATTGTCGAGCACACGCAATCCGATTTGCCGGTCGCGATACAAACCAATTCCTTTGTCGCGAACCAGGGCACCCCAATCTTTGCCCCAGGTTGGGCCGCTCAGTTCGTAGGTAATCCAGAGGCGCCCGTCGAGATCATAAGTTAGCGCCGGACGCGCCTCATATTTATCCGAGTTCGCGACGGGTTGGCCGTCACTGGGTTTGCCCGAGGAAAATTCGCGCACCCACACGTCGTAATCACCCTGGTCATAGGTGTCCCAGCCGATGGCGACGCGCTCATTCTTTTTTGTGGCAGCAATGGCGGGCGTCCAACAATTCAACGCCTGTGAACTGACAACGCGTTCCGCGCTCCACGAACCGTCGGTATTCTGATGGCGTTCCAAAATTCGAAACACATTTTCGCGAGCGCCTTGCCACGCGACCCAGACGCGACCCTCAGCGTCGATTGTTGAAACAGGGCTGACATCGTTGCCGGCGTTGTTTGAAAGATTTACCGGCGGCGAAAGTTTGCCGTTTTCGTAATGACGCGCCCAGATTTCAAAATTGGATAAATCTTTTTTCGGCCAGCTTTTGTTTTC
>JBDSIW010000410.1:0-6266 GCA_039917795.1 Verrucomicrobiota bacterium
GGACTCGCCTCTGGTTGCCCTGGCTCACGGCGGCTTCCTATTTTTTCTACGGTTGGTGGAACCCGTATTACCTCATCCTCGTGGTCTATTCCACGCTGCTGGATTTCTGCCTCGTGGCGTTGATGGACCACTGCCCTCCTGCTGGGACGCAAACAGAAACGTCCGATCGTTCGAACCGATTTCATTTCGCGGACCGAGTCCTCAAAGTCGCGTTCATTTCCTCATCCATCGTGGCCGCGGCCTGCCTCGCGCTCGCTTTTTTTGGACCCGAAACCCTGCGCGCCACCCTGGTCGTGTTCAGTTTCATTTTACTTTTGATGGCGCTGGGCGCGTTTTACAGCAGCCGTCGAATCTGGCTGCTGATCAGCGTTGTCAATAATCTCGCGCTGCTGCTTTTTTTTAAATACGCCCGCTTTGTGGTGGAAAATCTCAACTCCCTTTTTTCCTCGATGCACCTCGCAGTGAAACTTCCGGACCCGTCTGTCCTCATGCCGTTCGGCTTCGAATATCTGTTGCCGGTGGGGATTTCTTTTTTCACGTTCCAATCGCTCAGTTACACCATTGATTTTTATTTCGGGAAGGTGCAACGGGAACGCAACTTCGTCCGGTTCGCCACGTTTGTTTGTTTCTTCCCGCAATTGATGGCCGGGCCAATCGAGCGCGCGAAACATCTCTTGCCCCAATTCCGGCAGTTCCCACCCGTTCACCTCGCAAATTTTACCGACGGCGCATCGCTTTTTCTGGTTGGCCTCTTCAAAAAACTGGCGTTGGCCAACTATCTTTCGTTTTATGTAGAGCGGGTTTACGACACGCCGCTGGCTTACGGCACACCCGCCCTCATGCTGGCGACGTTTGCCTTTGCCTGGCAGATTTTTTTCGACTTCAGCGGCTACACGGACATGGCCCGGGGCGTGGCGAAGCTGATGGGATTTGATCTGATTTTGAATTTCAACAATCCCTATCTCGCCACCGGGCTCGGTGATTTCTGGTCGCGCTGGCACATCGGATTGTCGTCGTGGTTTCGAGATTACGTTTATATTCCGCTCGGAGGAAATCGCGGTGGCGCTTTCAAAACCTACCGCAATCTTTTTATCACGTTTTTTATTTCCGGCATCTGGCATGGTGCGAACTGGACTTTTGTCATCTGGGGAATTCTTCACGCCATTGGGATCCTGATCACGCGCGAGCTGGAGCGTTCGGCTTTTTATCGCGAACGCGTCCCGCGGTTGGCGAAGCAACTGGGTGTGTTCCTCTTCGTTTGCTTTGCCTGGATTTTCTTTCGCGCGAATTCGCTCGGTGACGCGCTCTTGATCGTGCAGCGCATCTGCACCGCGCCCTGGCACGACCCCAAAATTCCTGTGCTCATGCTGGCTTTGGTCGGGCTGGTTTGGCTTTACCAGTTCGCTTATGAATCGAGCCTGCGCGGGCTTCTCCGGAGCGGCGTTGTCAAAGTCAGCGCCGCCGTGCTCATGGTGTTGTATTTGTGCCTCTGCGCCTCGGGCGGTGGCGCGTTCATTTATTTCCAATTTTGAAATGAGCCCGGTGAATCAAGCCAAGTCTTCCGAACTTCCATTCGTCAACGAGGTCCGTTTGAACGCGCGGCAATGGCTCGTGGCGTGCGTTGTGATTCTGGCGGCCGTGACCTTGAGCCCGTGGCTTTGGAAAAAAACGGAGCGCTTCTCCACCGGACAGGATTACCGCCTTCCCTACGCTCTGAGCAAAGATTACTGGCTCTATGAACGACGCCTCGAGGGGATTGATCCCACCCAAATCGTTGTCATCGGCGACTCCGTGGTCTGGGGCGAATACGTCTCACGCTACGGCACGCTTTCGCATTTTCTGAATGAGGATGCCGGAGCTTCCAACAGGTTCATCAACGCGGGGGTCAATGGACTATTTCCCCTCGCGCTCGAAGGTTTGGTTCGCCATTACGGGCGGCCCTTGCAGCATCGAAAAGTGATTCTGCATTGCAACCTCTTGTGGATGACGAGCCCGAAAGCCGACCTGAGCACCGACAAGGAGGAGTCCTTTAACCACGCTCAACTGGTTCCGCAATTCTCCCCGAAAATTCCCTGTTATCGCGCCGACGCCAGCGCTCGGTTGGACGCCGTGGTTGAAAGAAATTTTCCTTTTCTCCAATGGGTCGGTCATTTGCAAAGCGCCTATTTTAAGCAGCAAAGCATTCCGAAGTGGACGCTTTCGGAGGAAGGTGGCGATCCGCCGCGTTATCCGAATGTTTACCGAAATCCGCTCCGGCAAATTACCTTCGCCGTTCCGCCCGAACCCGCGGCCGATCCTGAGCGCGGTCCACTCAGCGTGCGTCACAAGCCATGGTCCACCAACGCCGCCGGCACGACGCATTTCGACTGGGTTGCTCCCGATCATTCTCTCCAATGGCAAGCGTTTCAGCGCCTGATCGAAATCCTGAGGAAGCGCAATAATGATGTGCTCGTCGTGGTGGGTCCATTCAACGAACATCTGATGGCAGACGAGAATCGCGCTGCTTATCGAAAAATCCGTGACGAAATCCAGTCCTGGCTTTTGTCCCGCCAAATCGCCCACGTCGTTCCTGAGCCCTTGCCAGGTTTGCTCTATGCCGACGCGAGCCATCCCTTGACGGCAGGGTACGAATTGCTGGCAAAGCGCCTTGTTGCGGATGAACAATTTCGGAAATGGATGAACGCCGAACCCTAAGCGGGGGGAGAATTGCGCGCGGGAATTTTAATCATTTAGTTTCCACAAAAGCTCTGTAAATGTGGATCCATCCAACCGCAACTTCTTTATACTTATGAGAAATTGTCCCCGGAATTTTTGCGCAATCCTGCTTGGTTCCATTCTGCTGGCCTGCAATGCCAACGCAGCGGAACGCACGCTCGATATTTTCTGGACGGATGTAGAGGGTGGCGGGGCAACCTTGATTGTCACGCCATCGGGCGAGGCGGTGTTGATCGACTCCGGAAACCCGGGCGGACGCGATGCGGAGCGAATTCGAAAAACCGCAGTAGACGTCGCCGGGCTGAAAAAAATCGATCACTACATCACGACGCATTTCCATGTGGACCATTTTGGCGGTGCGGCGGAACTCGCGAAGCTGATTCCGATCGGGCAGGTTTACGACAACGGGATTCCCGATCCGTCGTCTGATCCCGACCAAAACCCTGACAGCACGTTTTGGCAAAAAGCGAGCTCGCCCTACCGCGACTTCAAAGCGGACAAACGCAACCTGCTGCATCCCGGCGAGGCGATTCCATTGAAACAAGGCACAGGCAAGATGAAAGTTTCGCTGCGTTGCTTCGCTGCAAAACAGAAGTTCGGTCCCACCCCGGCCAAAGTGGGGGTGAATCCTCTTTGTGATGAAGCAGCCAAACACGACGCCGATACCTCGGATAACGCGAACAGCATTGTGTTGGTGCTCGACTACGGCCCGTTCAGGTTTTTCGATGGCGGCGATTTGACTTGGAACACGGAGAGCGAATTGGTTTGCCCGACAAACCGTGTGGGCCAGGTGGACGTGTATCAGGTGAATCACCACGGACTCGACGTCAGCAACAACCCGTTGCTGGTTCACAGCCTGTCGCCGACGGTTTCAGTGATGAATAACGGCGCGCGCAAGGGCACGGCCAAATCGACGATCGACGCGTTAAAATCTTCCCCCGGACTTCTCGCGATGTATCAGTTGCACAAGAATGTGCGCGAGGATCGCGAGAATAACACGGCGGATGAATTAATCGCGAATCTCGAGGAAAAGTGTGCCGCAAATTATATCAAGCTTTCCGTCGATCCTTCCGGAAAATCCTACACCGTCGCCATCCCTGCCACCGGCCATAAGCGGACGTTTCAAACGCATTCCCCATCGCGAGTCACGTCAGAAAAATAGAAATTTGGGGTTGGAATTCAACCGCGGCAACGCAAGGCGCCGCATTCAGCGGGTGGATTGACTGCGGCCAATTCCTTGATCCAAGATGTTTCCGCATGGCTGATAGACAGAAGGTTTGCCGGTTGATGGCATGACTTTGGAATGCCTCCCGCGAAAATAAATTACGTCCAGAGTTGGCGATCCAGCGAGCGGTATTGAATGGCTTCAGAAACGTGTTCACTCGCAATTTTCTCTGCGGCGGCCAGATCGGCAATGGTGCGGGCGACTTTTAAAATTCGATCATAAGCGCGAGCGCTCAGGTTCAGGTCCGTCATCGCGAACTGCAGGAGTTGTTTTGTCGGCTCGTCAATTTCACAAAAGTTTTTCAATTCGCGGCTGCCCATGCGCGCGTTGCAGGTGATGTTTTTCTTTTCGGCAAAGCGGTTGAGCTGGCGTTCGCGCGCGCAAATCACCCGGAGCCGTATTTCAGCCGAGGTTTCGCCGGTTTTCTCCGAGGAGATTTCGCGAAATTTCACTGCGGGAACTTCGACGTGTAAATCGATGCGGTCGAGCAGCGGGCCGGAAATGCGCCCGAGATAATTTTGAATTTCCCGGGGAGAACTGCGCGATTCATGCGCCATTTTTCCATCTGGAGTTGGATTCATCGCCGCGACCAGCATGAATTGAGAGGGGAAGGTCATGGTCCCGGCGGCGCGCGAGATGGTGACGCGTCCTTCTTCGAGCGGTTGGCGCATCGTTTCGAGAACACTGCGCTTGAATTCCGGCAATTCGTCGAGAAACAAGACTCCGTGATGCGCGAGGGAGATTTCTCCGGGCGTCGGATTGATGTTTCCGCCGAGCAACCCGGCGTCGCTGGCCGTGTGGTGGGGGGCGCGGAAGGGGCGTTGCGTGACGAGCGCCTGACCCGGTTTGAGCAAGCCGACGATGCTGTGGATCTTCGTCGTTTCCAGGGCTTCGTTAAGCGTGAGGGGCGGCAAAATCGTGGTCAGCCTTTTTGCGAGCATCGATTTTCCCGTGCCGGGCGGGCCAATTAAAATTAAATTGTGTCCGCCGGCGGCGGCAATTTCCAAAGCGCGCTTCACCGACTCCTGCCCTTTGACTTCCGCAAAATCGATTTCCTCGTCGTGTTGATATTCGAAAAGCTTGGTGAAATCGACGCGCGTCGCCGGGATCTTGATTGAGCCTTCGAGAAAATCCGTGGCTTCACGCAAGTTCTGCACGGGAATGACTTGAAGGCCTGAAACCACGGCGGCTTCGGCTGCGTTTTCGGCAGGAACGAGCACACCGGTTTTGTTTTCTTCCCGCGCACAGAGCGCGATGGACAAAACTCCTTTGACCGGGCGGATTGCTCCGGTGAGCGCCAGTTCACCCACCATGATAAAATTGTCGAGTTGGTCGGTTTCGATCTGTTCGCTGGCCGCGAGCATTCCTACGGCAATAGGCAAATCAAAACTCGGACCTTCCTTTTTGATGTCGGCGGGCGCGAGGTTGATCGTGGTTCGGCCCATGGGAAATTTGAATCCGGAATTGTTTAGCGCGGTTGTGACGCGATCCCTCGATTCTTTGACCGCTGCGTCCGGCAGGCCTACAATCACGATGAGGGTTTCGCCCCAACCCGCGTTGACTTCCACCTCGATAGGGTACGCTTCGATTCCAGTGACGGCGGCCGAGCAGACCTTGGCTAACATGCAAAATTTATCTTCGACGACGCGATAAACTGCAATCCGCATTTTGTAATGGACGCTTCATTATTTAGTGCGATGCGAAATGCCCCTGATAACTCCAACCGCGCCAACCGTTTCGCCATTGCGGCGCAGAGGGGAAACCGAGATTTCAACTGGAATAAGGTTTCCGGTCGCGCTCAAAATATTGCTTTGAAAAAGGTCTTCGGATTGTTGATGTGCTCCTTGAAAATGGGCGAGGAAATTCGGGGCGTCATTGGGTTCGAGCAATGGCAGAAATGATTTTCCAATCCACTCGCCGCATTTATGGCCCGTCAGCCTTTCAAACGAGAGATTGAGTGACGTGATCGTGCCGCTGTTGTCGATGGCGGCGATAATTTCGCGCGCTGCCTCTACCATGAGGCGATACCGTTCTTCACTTTCAAGCAAGAGGAGCTTTTCACCTTCGAGTTTTCTCGTTTTCAAAAACAAGTTAGAGTAAATGCCGACCTTGGCTTTGAGAACTTCAGGATCGAAAGGTTTGCCCAGATAATCCTGGCCACCGGCGGCATAACCTTTTCTGACGGCTGGATCTTCCCGGTAATGAGCGGTGATAAAAATAATGGGAATTTCTTTCGTTTTCGGATTGTCCCGGATTCTCTTCGCGACTTCGTAGCCGTCCATCCCCGGCATTTGAATATCAAGGAGGACGAGAGCCACTTCATTCT
>JBDSIW010000411.1:0-11125 GCA_039917795.1 Verrucomicrobiota bacterium
ATGGCGGGGAGAAAAGGCCGATGACAAATTCCGGTGGCCACAATCATCTAATGCCTCCCGAGCCTGACACAGTAGGGCGACCGACTCCTGAGACAGTTGATGGACCATGGGGAGCAATTCACCAGTAGCGAGACGAGCTCGAATCTGCGATCACGGGCAATCAATACCAGAAAGTTCAGTCCCTGGCGGAAGGAATGAGCGAACTCACGAAGAAAATTTCCAAACGTATTCAACCGGAACCGCCGAACGAGGTAAGTGCAATCAACAGGATCAACGAAGGTCTGGAGGAATTGAAAAGTTCGGCGGCGACCCGAAGCGAAACGATGACGAAAACCCATTTTAAGGAATTGGTTGAATCTCTGAAACAACTCGAAGAACAAACGAAAAAACAGTAACCGAATAAAAATATGAAAATTAAAACACTACTTGCGATGGGGCTTTGCGCTGCCATCGGGTTAGCGACGAATCAATCCAGCTTTGCGCAGGAGCACAAAGACAGCAAAGAACACAAAGAGCATGGCGAAAAGACCAAAATTCCTGACACGGTGGAGGGGATTTTGAAAGAAATTCACAAGAACAAACAAGAACTCAGGGACACGGTGAAAGCGAAGAAACTTGAGGACGTTCATCATCATGCCTTCGCCCTTCGCGACTTGGCGAAAGCTCTTCCGGCGAAATCCCATCCCGATCATAAGAAAATGGTCGAAAATGCGGTCAAGAAAGTCTCGCAACTGGCCGAAGACCTCGACAAATCCGGCGACGCGGGTGACCAGGCCAAGACCGAAGCGAACCTCAAGAAAATGGATGCCGCACTCAAGACGCTCGAAGAGCACGCGAGCATGTGAGCATGTGAGCATGTGATTGAAATCAATCCGCTGCCAGCAATCGCTGGCAGTGGACGGTCCCACTATGAAAAAAAATCTTATCCCGATTTTCGCCACACTCGCCCTGACGGGTTGCGTGAGCGGAACGATGCCTTCCAAGCTTCCGGAGTCGCATCCCGCAAATCCCAACGCCGCCTCGGCGACGGATGCCCCGTTCGCGCCATTTCTCATGGCAGATACGAACCTGGTCGCGATGACAACAGCTGAAACGAATGCGCCAGCGCAAGGTCACGGAGGCCACACCGTCGCAAAGCCGGAATCCAAAATCGAACACAAACACGAGCCATGAATAAAACCATTTTACTTACCGCGGTGGCGCCATTCTTTCTAGCGGGTTGCATGAGTCCCGATCCAAAGGTTGCATTCGGAGGCGTGGAAGAAACAGTGAACGCCCGCACTGGCCAACACGTCCGCTGGATGCGCGACGGCGACCATGAAGAAATTGGCAGGGCCGTTGACGAAGTGATGCAGACCAATCTCACCGCGCAGTCAGCCGTGAAGATTGCGCTGCTGAACAACCGTTCCTTGCAGGCCGGATTTCAGGAGATTGGAATTTCGCAGGCGGAACTGGCGCAAGCCACACGATTAAAAAACCCGGAAATCTCCGGGAGTTGGCGATTTCCGGATCGCCCGCCCGGCATGGCCAACATTGAGTATTCGGTGACGCAGGATCTTCTCGATCTCCTGCTTTTGCCCGTCCGCAAGAAAATCGCGGCGCAGAATCTGGAGCTGACCAAACTGCGGGTTGCCGATGAAGTTCTCAAAATGGCGAGCGAAGTTCAGACCGCGTTCTACACATTGCAGGCGCGCGAACAATTTGCGCAACGGCTGGAAGCGATTGCCGAGGTAAACGACGCGTCAGCGGATCTGGCGCGACGCCAGCACGAGGCGGGCAACATCAACGACCTCGAATTTTTCAATCAGCAATCGGCCTATTCGCAGTCGCGTCTCGACCTCGCGCAAGCGCGGGTGCAAGCGCGCGCCGACCGCGAGCGGATCAATCGACTGCTCGGATTGTGGGGGGCGCAAACGAGTTGGAAAGCGGCTGACGGTTTGCCCGCATTGCCGGAGAAAGAATTGCCTCTGGAAAATCTCGAGACGCTGGCGGTCGGGCAACGCTTGGACCTGGCGGCTTCGCGCAATCAGGCGCAATCGGTGGCCAGCGCTCTGCAATTGAAATCCAAGATGCGTTTTTTTCCCGGCGCCACAGTTGGAGTGAGCACGGAAAAAGACACGGACGGACAGCGCATCACCGGGCCATCGCTTTCCTTGGAGGTGCCGATCTTCGATCAAGGCCAGCCCGCAGTCGCCAAACTTGCGGCGCAATATCGGCAGGCGCAATGGAACTTTGAGGCCATGGCCGTCAACGCGCGCTCCGAAGTGCGAGAAGCTCGTGATGCGCTGATCGCCGCCCGCGACGTGGCAGAATATTACGTGAAGGTGCTTCTCCCGCAGCGCCAGAAAGTGCTGCGCCAAACGTTGCTTCAATACAACGCGATGCAGAAAAGCGGTTACGAATTGCTGGCCGCCAAGGAGCGCGAGCAAATGGCCGAACGCGGATCCATTGAGGCCTTGCGCGATTATTGGATCGCCCGCGTGCAACTCGAACGCGCCGTCGGCGGACGCCTCAGCGATGAAGAGCCGATGGCGGCGGCGATGAGAAAAGATTCCGCCCCGGCTGAAGAACATCACCACCCAAAAAACTGATTTTGAAATCAAAGAAAAAATTATGAATCGACGCAACTTTCTCACGGGCGCGGCGACCGTCGCAGGCGGCGCGCTGATCACTCAATTGGTTCCAATCGCTCACGCGGCCGAGCCGGGCAAAGCCGCTGTCAGCACTGGCAGGACCGAATTATTCAAACCGGGCGAACTGGGTTACAAACCGGTCATAACGCCCAACGGGCTCACGTTGCCCTGGAAAATGGTCAAGGGCGTAAAAGTTTTCCACCTCATCGCTGAACCGGTCACGCACGAATTCATTCCCGCGATGGAAGATCACCCGAATCTCGTGGCCGAATGTTGGGGCTACAATGGACGCGTTCACGGTCCGACGATTGAAGCGGTGGAAGGCGACACGGTCCGCATCTACGTCACGAACCGCCTATCCGCGCCGACGAGTGTTCATTGGCATGGCGTTTTGTTGCCGAGCGGGATGGATGGTGTTGGCGGAGTTTCGCAGAAGGCGATTCAACCCGGCGAAACTTTCAGATACGAATTCACATTCAAGCAACACGGCACGCTCATGTATCACTCGCATCACGACGAGATGACGCAAATGCAACTGGGCATGACCGGAATGCTCATCGTGCATCCGAAAAATCCGACGGCACCTTTGCCCGACCGCGATTACGCCATCATGTTGAGCGAATGGAAAATTGAAGTGGGCGCGGCGCGGCCTGATCCGAATGAAATGACCGACTTCAACATTTTCACCATGAACGGGCGGGCCTTTCCGGGAACGGCGCCGTTGCTGGCCAAGGCTGGTGAGCGAGTGCGCATTCGCATCGGCAATCTCAGCTCGATGAGTCATCATGCGATTCACCTGCATGGGCACAATTTTAAAATCGTGGCGACCGATGGCGGAGAAATTCAGCCCGGGGCACAATGGCCGGAAACAACCGTCATCATGCCGACGGGCAGCACGCGCACGATCGAGTTCATCGCTACGGAAGGTGATTGGGTGATGCACTGTCACATGCTCCATCACGTGATGAACCAGATGGGGCACCAGTTCGGCAACATGATCGGCATCGACACTGAAGGCTTGAATAAAAAGATCCGCAAACTCATTCCTGGTTTCATGGCGATGGGCCAGGACGGGATGGGCGATATGGGTGACATGGGGATGGCCGTCCCGAAAAACTCTTTGCCGATGGTGGGCGGAAAAGGGCAATACGATTACATCACGATGGGTGGCATGTTCACGATTGTAAAAGTACGAGTGGAACTGCCTGCGGACGGGTCAGATCCTGGTTGGTATGAATCCCCGGCCGGCACGCTCGCCGATGTTGCGCCAGAAGAAGACTTGAAACGCGACGGCATAGAGCTGCCAAAAGATTTGCCGAAAGTGTCGTTGAATTGGAGGTCAAAAAACGAAGTTTATTGCGGCGTGACGCCCGCAAAGAAGCCGCTGCTGGCGAAAAATGAAATCAAAGGCCGGATCAAAATTCACTGAGCGCCATGGGTCCAAGACTGTTCCGGGAAACGATCCTCGCGGGGTGAATACCGAAAGAATCCAGCCTAACGAATGGCGTACGCTTGTTGCAATCGGCGGATATCAAGATTGCCGGGCTGTGTGCCATTTCCCCCCGTGACCGTAAGAGTGCGAGGATCGTGCCACCGCCAGATCTCCGAATGTCCGTCCGCAAAGGAGAAGACGGTGCCGTTGTTATTGTGCCGCCGGAACGCGGGAATATTTCCCCAAGTATCTTTGACTCCACCGGCAATGGCCGGGGGCATGTAAATAATGAAAAAGCCGTCATCGATTGTGTATTGGCTTTCGTCCACGAAAGTCATGAGCAAGGACGCCTTCTTGATTTGGCTATGCTTGTAAGCGGGAGGATAGCCGGGAGTCGTCAACATTGTGGCTTGGCCGTCCCAAGGCACTCCACTTTGATAGGGGGCCATCTGGCCGGAAAGCGCGTAGCTTCGAACACTGGGCCGGCCAGCCACGGTTTTTAATGGGTCGGAAGGACATTTATAAATTCCAAGAGATTTGTTGTAGGCCCACAAATAACCGAACCGGATGAGATTCACATTTGTGCCGTCGGGTAAATTTATCAGGCCCGCGTTGTTGCCCACCACTCCTGTGATCCATGAAGTGTCCGGCGTGGTCGCGGCAAAATCGTTTTTGACGAGACGGTCAACGTTATCTCCGGCGTAAAGGAACCAGCAAGTTCCCAACTGCTTCAGGTTGCTGAGACATTGAATCGTTTGAGCCTTTCCCTTGGCCTTGGCCAGCGCAGGCAATAACAAACCCGCGAGGATCGCGATGATGGCGATCACCACGAGTAATTCGATCAATGTAAAGCCGTCACGAAAACTACGACAAAAGCATTGGGATCTCGATTTCATGGGACGCAAAAAAGTTTCGTGCGTATTTGGCCGGCTGTAAAGCGTAAAGGCTTCAGCAGATTGGATTTCGGCCAAACCCCAAGGATTCGGCGACTGGAAAATAGCGTGACCGAATGCACCGCCACCCATTCCTTCTCTATGTCGCGACCGCGGGAAGGAGAATGCGGGGGAACTTTTAATTATGAAACAAGGTGATCTTCTGGTAAATTGCCGTAATGAAATGGAAACGATTAATTGAACAAATCTATTCATCGCCCCCTTTCAAGCCGGTTTGGTGGGCCTATTACCAACTCGCCGACTGGCAATTTAAAAAGCAATGGAAAGAATTCTCCCAGGCGGCCCGTGCGGACCCAAACCGCCCGCTATTGCTGCAAATTGAAGTTTCCAATATCTGCAACGCCAATTGCACGTTTTGCGCCTACCAGTACCAGACCCGTCCCAAGAAGGTCATGACTTTCGAGATTTTCAAGAAGGTCATTGATGATTTCGACGCGTTGGGCGGCGGAAAGTTGATCCTCAATCCGGTGGTCGGAGAATCTCTCGTGGACAAGGGCTTTGCCGAAAAAGTTCGCTATGCGCGCAGCAAAAAAAATATCACCGACATCGATCTAACTTCGAATGGCATTTTGCTGACCCGCGAAAAATTTGATGAACTGGTCGAAGCGGGCATGAATAATTTTTTCCTCAGCATTTCGGGTTTGGAGCGCGAGGAGTACAAGCGGGTTTATCGCACCGACAAGTTCGACAAAATCTATAAACAACTCGTAGAAATTTCCGCGTCGCCTTTGTTTTCTAAAATTGTTTTCCAGCTCAATCTGCGGACGGACAGCTTGCTGCCCCAACTCGCGCCGGCCTATCGCGACTTGAAGAAGCGCGGTTTTCAATTTAACCGGGCGTTTGCTTTTTCCTCGTGGCTGGGCGCGATCAAGACGGAGGACCTGACCGGCTGGATGTTTATCAAACCGACCCGCGGTCCCAAGAAAGTTCCCTGCGCATTCATGCTTGGCTCGATGGGGGTTTTCTCGGACGGAAAATTGACCGCGTGTTCGTGCCAGAATTTTGACGCGAACGATGAGCTTTGCGTGGGCAACGTCATGGACCAACCGCTGGATGCGCCATGGAAGAGTGGGAAGTACGCTGAGTTTCAACAGCGCTTTTTGGATGGGAATCCTCCGCTCCCTTGCAAGGAATGTTTGCATTACCGCCCTGCCTACTAAAAATTTGCAGGTCAGCTTTCCTCGCTCAGCAACATGAATGAATCGCCGTTGGTCAGTCTGCTGATTCCCACTTTCAACAGCGCGCTGACTATTCGTGATGCGGTTGATTCCTGTTCCTCCCAGATCTACGCCAACTTGGAAATTCTCGTTTACGACGAGGCCAGCAAAGACGGCACGAGGGATATTCTAAATGAAGCTGCGCAACGCGATTCCCGCGTCCGCGTCATCACCAGTGAGGAAAATTCCGGGCCGGTCCGCGCCTGGCGAAAGCTCTTGCACGAAGCTCGTGGCAAATACTGCACGTTCGTCTGGTCTGATGATTTGATTCTCCCACGCTTTGTCGAAAAGCTGGTTCAAGTGCTGGAAGCCAACCCTGCTCATCTGATTGCCGGTTGCAACGCCTTCTCTGAAACCATTCCGGAAACGGTTTCCGGGACCGGCCAGGAAAAAATCAAAACCGGCGTGGCAAGCCGGGTGTTGCTCCATGATTTCCCGACCGTCAAAGTGCGCGGAGATGAATACGCCCTTGGGATTCTCGCGGCTGTTTTCCCGGTCAGCCAGATTTGCAGTCTGTTCAATACGGAGGCGGCGCGCGAAGTTTTCGATCACTACATTCAGTTCGAGAATCCTTATGGGTTTGATTTCTCGCGGAGAGCCTATGGAAATGATGTCTCCTTCCTGAGCGAACTTGCCTTGCGGTCCGGCGAGTTGATCCAGCTCGGCGAGCCACTCGTGGCCTGTCGCGCTTCCCCCGAAAGCATGACTGTGAATGCGCGACGCGATCATCGCTGGCAATATTGGCTGCAGTATGTCTGGGCCATCCGGCACGCCTGGACTCGTTGTCTGCCTCTATCGCCACGAATGAATGCGTTGGTTCGAGTGGTGGATGACCGCGTCAGTTTCTGCGACACCTTTTATTCCTGGAAAAATGGAAAATGGCCGCGGGAATTTTCTCCGATAAAAATACTTCGCGCCGTTTGGTTTTTGATTCGCCACGATCGAAGGAAAAATCCGTTGGTAACCCCCGCCACCATTCAAGCGTGGCTCGAGAGGAAAGCGAAGGGAAAAGCTAACGCCGCGCCGAAGTGCGTTCCTGTAACCAAGTCACATCTTTAACGCTGTCCCCGGCAGGGATAACGTGTGGCAAACTTCCTGTGTAAGTAATCCGCGCCTTGATCGTGCTGCCTTGCCAGCGATGAATTTCCGAATGGCCATCGGCAAAGCCAAAGCCGCAGGCCCCGTGGTGGGAACTCGCCGGGAAGTCGATAATCTGGGCTGCGCCTCCGGTGAGTCCACATTCAAAGCCCAGTTGCGCATCATTGATGCTGTCCGGGTGTTCATCGACCAAAACCCAAAGCATCGATGGAGTGGGCTTTGTAATGTCTGTAAGCTTGGCGTAAGTGCGCCAGGAAGTTTGATTCCAATCCAGGTTGCCCGGCAACCACGGGCCGGAGACAGGTGTCCCATCGCGCTTGGTCCCGACCGCCTGGCTCATAGCGACGCTGCGAACACGGGGACCAAGATTTTTAACTTCGCTGCGATCGGACGGGCATTTGTAAATGCCCGCAGACTTTGTATAAGGCCCAAGCAACGCGTTGCGATCGTCGAGCAGAAACTGCGTGTTGGTGTTGTCGGTGTTGCTGGAATCGAAGTCCATCCACCCCCAGACCCAGCCCTTTTCGCCCGGTTCATTGGGCACAAGCACATCGCGATGGTCCTCCGAGTACATTCGCCACGCCAAAAGTAATTGCCGGTTATTGCTCATGCAGGAAATTGCCTGAGCTCTGATTTTGGCTTTGCCTAAAGCCGGGAGAAGCATCGCCGCCAAAATCGCGATGATGGCAATTACCACTAACAATTCGATCAAGGTGAAGGCTCTCCCTCGTTTGACGGATATTAATGGAACGTCGTTCTTTGACGTCGTGCAATTCACAGCCAGACCTGCCTCGGCATCAGATTCACATCTGTGAGTTTGGGCCGATGCGAACCGACGTCAAGAGGGATGGGGAGCAAATTCCCCCAAACAAAATTTCGCGGGTTGAACCGCTAAATCTGTCGATCCTCGTAGCGCCGGTTTTCCGACCAGCAAGCCGCGCCGCCTCGAAAGTCGGCGTCAAGGAGAGCCCCGTAACGGATTGGCTCTTTCGATTTCCTGCCGGCCGTCGATTTCCGCGCTGACCAGATCCTCGACCATTCTTTGAAAAGTCCAGGCGCGCTTCCAACCCAAATCCTTTTCGGCCTTTGTGGAATTTCCGCAAAGCCCGGCGCGAACTTGCGTGGGAACATTCGCCGTGTGGGCCTCGACAAATTCCCGGTAGTTCAAACCCGCGCTGCGGAAAGCACATTCGACGAAGTCGGCAACGGTCCGGCTTTTTCCAGAGGCAAAAACGTATTCTCCGGAACGGGGCACCTGCAACGAAAGCCAAAAGCCCTGGACAAAATCGCGCGCGTCGCTCCAGTCGCGCTCGGCGCTCATGGCGCCCAACGTCAGTTTCTGAAGCGTCCCCTTTTTGATGGCGGCGACCGCCAGGGCCACCCGCCGGCTCAGATAATTGGCCGGGCGCAACGGCGACTCGTGATTGTAGAGAATCCCCACCGCGATGAACTGTCCGTATTTCTGGCGATAAATCCCGGCCAATCCGTCGGCCGCCTGCTTGGCGACGCCATAGGGTGTCAAGGGTTGGCGCAATGTCCTTTCGTCCTGGGGCGATTCGTTGGGCGTTCCGAAAATTTCACACGAGGACGCGAGGAAATAGCGAATCGCCGGATTTTGCAAACGCCCCGCTTCGAGCAAACGCAACGTCCCAAGCGTGATGGAATTCAAGGTTTGTTCCGGCACCACAAAGCTCAGGCGCGAATCAGAAACTCCTGCCAGATGATAAACCTCTTGCGGATCGGCACTCTTGAAAACGTGGGAGAGCGAGAATGGATCTTCGAGGGTCGCGGTATGAAATTTGATCCGCCGCAATTCCTCGGTCGTGAAACGGCGGGTGATCCGGCTTTCCTCGCGATCAAACGGCAGCCGGATGATGCCGTGAACCTCGTAGTCTTTGGCGACGAGCCAGCGCGCGAGGTAAGTTCCGTCCTGGCCAAGAATGCCGGTGATCAGCGCGCGTTTCATGCGGCTCACGCGCCGGTGAGGTGGACATTGGGCATGGGCAGCACGAATTTGCCGCCGCGCTTCAGGAATTCACTCTCGCGCTTTTTCATTTCGTCAATGAAATGCCACGGCAGCACCAGATAATAATCCGGCTTTTTCTTGCGCGATTCTTCCTCGGAGATGATCGGGATATTGGTGCCGATGGTGTAGGAACCCCATTTATCCTTGTTCCGGTCGGCCACGGCCTGGACCAGGTCCGGCGAAATGTCGCAATACTGCAGGATCGTGTTTCCCTTGGTTGATGCGCCATAGCCATGGACCAATTTTTTTTCTTTCTTCGCTTTCTTCAGGAAAGCTGCGAGGTCCTTCTTGATTTTCTGGATGTTTTTTCGAAATACAGCGAAAGGCGTGTCGGTATCCAAGGCCATTTCAAATTCCTTGAGGCGCAAATCCTGGACGCGGGCCCGCGCTTCGTCGCTCGGCTTCGTTTTTCCGGCGTGACCCACCGCGATGCGGAAACTGCCGCCGTTCATGTTGTTCAACGTGACGTCGATCACTTCCAGATCGTGCTCGGCGAACAATCGTTCCATCGGCGCCAATCCGTAATACTCCAGGTGCTCGTGGCAAAGGGTGTCAAAGCTGTTCATCTCGAGCATGGTTGGCAGGTAGCTCAGCTCAAGAATCCAGACCCCGCGTTCGTGCAAAATGCTTTTGATATCGCCGACGAACAGATGCGGAAATTCCAGATCGTAAAACATCGCGATGGACGTGATCACCTTTGGCTTTTCGTCGGGATAAACATTCCGCAGGTTGGCGGCGGAGAAAAAATCGTTCACGACCTGGACGCCATTTTTTCGGGCGTACTCGACAATGTTCGTGGCCGGGTCAAAACCGAGAATCCGGAGATTCGGTGTGCGATAGGATTTGAGCAACGTTCCGTCGTTGCATCCGATGTCGATCACCAGGTCGCCCGCCTGCAGTTTCGCAATCTCTTCTCCCATCTGGGCAATTCCAGCGAGATTGTCGCGCATGGTCTGGTTGATTCCCGAGCGGTACCAGTAGGAGCGATAAAGAATTTTCGGCGGCACCGAGTGGCGCAATTGGACGAGTCCGCACGCATTCTGGTCTTTGCTCGGATCGCAGCGAACGAGGTCGAGCGGAATCCTTCGCTGTACCGGCGGCTTGCCATCCGGACCGGCAAAGGCGCCGGCTATGTATTGATCGCCCAGGCTGACGACCGGGGTCAGCGCCGTGGAATCACAAATCCGGCAACGGTTGCGGGTGACCAACACCGGCGAAAATAGGGGCGATGACATGCGGTTAATCAATCAGATTGGTTTTGACGAACAAGTTCAAAATCCCGTCTTCAACCCGTCATTTTGATTCTACCCTCGCGGTGATCGCTGAGCAGTTTGATATCGGCATCGACCATCAACTTGACCAGATCGACGAACTTGGTTTTCGGTTCCCACCCGAGTTGGCGCTTGGCTTTGCTGTAATCGCCAATCAGTAACTCGACTTCCGCCGGCCGATAATATCGCGGGTCGATTTCAACATACTTTTTCCAATCCAGCCCCACGTGGCCAAAAGAGACGTCCAAAAATTCTCGAATGGAATGAGTTTCGTTCGTGGCCACCACGTAGTCGTCCGGCTTGTCCTGCTGCAGCATCAACCACATCGCTTCAACATATTCCTTCGCGTAACCCCAATCGCGTTTGGCGTCCAGGTTTCCGAGATACAACTTGTCCTGCAATCCGGCTTTGATGTGAGCCAGGGCGCGCGTGATTTTACGGGTAACAAACGTCTCGCCGCGACGGGGCGATTCGTGATTGAACAAAATCCCGTTG
>JBDSIW010000412.1:0-2802 GCA_039917795.1 Verrucomicrobiota bacterium
GAATGTTCATGCCGATATTGATGAAAACATGACTGAAGAGCATCGTGACAACGCCCACAGCCAATAGTTTTCCGAGGCGATCGCGCGCCTCTCCGGCGATTCTGATTCCAGTGAACAGAAGCACCGCGTAAAGCGTAAGAACACTCACGCTGCCGACAAAACCTTTCTCCTCGGCAATGACGGAGAAAATGAAGTCGTTGTGTGCCACCCCGCGAGGCAGGAACCCGAGCGAGTATTGTGTTCCCTGCCTCCAACCTTTGCCCGTCAGCCCTCCTGAGCCGACGGAAATAAGCGCTTGCTCGACGTTGTAGGATTTGTTGCGTTGCAGGTCTTGCGCTTGTTTGCGCTCCGCCGGTGTGGCGTTCCGGGGAGCGAAATCTTTTCCGAAATAGGTCATCAGGCGATGACGTTGGTACGGTTCCAATTTGATTTGCCACCACGAATCGGGCGGAGCAAACAGAACGTCCACTAACAGCAAAACGACCAGCAAGCCGACGCCGCCGACAAATCTTATCAGGTAGCGAAGAGGCACACCGGCAACAAACATCATCGACAAACCAATCGGAAAAAAAACCAGCGCCGAGCCGAGGTCGGGTTCCTTGAGAATAAATACAAAGGGCAGGGCGATCATGCCGAGCGCCTTGAGAAAAAGTTTCTGGGAGCGCAACTCTTCGACGGGCCGGCTGAGAAAATTCGCCAGCATGAAAATGAAAGCGATCTTCGCAAATTCTGACGGCTGGAATTGGAAAAAGCCGAGGTTGATCCAGCGTTTCGCCCCCCAGCTCGCGCCGCCCGTCCCGATAAATAGAACCAAAATCAAAAACAAAATCGTCGCCCAATATCCAACGATCGACCAGCGACAAAGGGTTCTGTAATCCATGAAGCAAAGGCCCGCCGCGAAACCGATTCCCAGCGAGTACCAAATCAGCTGTTTTACATAAAGCTGCTTGAACCAGACGAGCGTGCGGGCCGATTCGTTGGCGAACGACGCGCTATAAATGAACACTGTCCCGACCACCATCAGCCCCAGCAGCGCCAGGACCATCGGCCAATCGAGGAACGATTTGCGTTCGTTTAAAGGTGTTTCGTACATTTAGTTCAATCCCGCTATTCTGGCCGAAGCTGTCGGACCGGTTTGCTCGAGTTTTTGAATCGCCTCATAAATTTTTTGAGCGACCGGCGCGCAGGTTTTGCCACCCGAAATTCCTGACTCCACCATCACCACGACGGCATATTTCGGTTTTTCAAAAGGGGCGAAGGAAACAAACCAGGTAATATGATCGGTGACTTTTCCTCCATCCGTGATTTGCGCGGTGCCGGTTTTGCCCGCGATCCGGAGGTCTTTCACGGCGGAGGCTTTCCCGGTCCCTTCGGTATCTTCGACGTCCGCCAGCATCGCGCGGCGAATGATCTCAAGGTGTTTTGGATTCAGGTGCAGGTCGGCGCGAAGGACGCCAGGCCGAAACGTGTTGGTCTCGGGTTCCGCATCGAAAGGTTCAAGACTTTTGATGAGCCGCGGCCAATAAAGTTTTCCCCCATTCGCGATGGCTGAAGTCATCAAGGCAATCTGCAAAGGCGTCACCGTCACTTCCTGCCCGATGCAAAGATTCGCCGTATTTCCATTGTTCCATCCTTTCAACTGGTCGGACCGCGGGTAATCCCCGGAAACTTCTTCACCGGGCAGGATTCCGGTGCTTTCGCCGAGATGAAACCGTTCCCCGACCTCGACCAATTTTTTGAGCCCCGCCATCAAACCAAAATGGATAAAGTACGTGTTGCTCGATTTGATGAAGGCCCGCTGGAAATTATATTCGCCCGGCGGCGCAGTATCGTCGATGCGCCGTCGGCCTAACAATTTTGGTTCGTAGTAATATCCCGGATTCGAAATCGTTTCCGTGGGGCTCATCACACGGCTTTCGAAGCAGGCAATGGCCGTTAAAATTTTGAGAATGGAACCGGGCGGGCGCGCTCCGTAGGTGGCGCGATTGAACATGAAGGAGTATTTCTCGTCATTCCAGCGCGACCATTCCGCCGAGGAAACGCCCGTGGGAAAAACATTCGGGTCGAAAGCAGGCAGCGAAACGAGTGAAAGAATATCACCATTGTTCACGTCCATCACCACCACTGCTCCCCGCACGCGGGGCATGGCCAAAGCCAGGGCGCGTTCCGCGGCGCGTTGGATTCCCAGGTCGATCGTCAGGCGCAGGTTTTTGCCTGGCTCCATCTGGCTTAGCATTTCCTCGTGCTGACGGTAACCCACGTTGTTGACCAGCATCGATTTCACGCCGGCTTTACCGCGCAGCGAATTGTCAAAACTGGCCTCAACCCCCGTTTTGCCGACGAAATCCGGCAAATAATACTTGTAAACCATCTCGTCGTCGTCGTCGGGCCGATCGTGCCGCTGGATGTAACCGAGGAGATGCGCCGCAGTCGAGCTGTTCGGATAAATCCGCGTCGGCTGAATTTCCAGTTCTACCCCGCTCACGCCGGTAAAATTCTCCGCAAAAATCGCGACCTGCTTCGGCGTCAAGTTTTGCAAGATGGGGAAGGGAATGTAGGGCTGTTGCTGGTAGTGCTTGGTGAACCGGCCGAAATCTAAAATCTGCGGCACCTGTAATTTGCCGGTGATTTGCGCAGTCAGGTTGCTCGCGACGCGGTAACGGGATTCCCGGTTGACCTGTTCCATTATTTTTCCCCGCACCTTGACTTGCGGTGCGCGATTGGTCATGGAGTTGGCCACGCTGCGAAATTCCGAGGAAAATTGCGGGCGCAAGTCTTCCAAATAAATATTTACATCAAAGC
>JBDSIW010000413.1:0-3283 GCA_039917795.1 Verrucomicrobiota bacterium
TTTTTTCAGCGTCCACCGTGAGGTTCATCCAGGAAGTTAGAAATCGGTCAGTATGACCCCGCGGCCGATAGAAGAGAGAGAAGCTTCCCTCCGGACTGTACCAACCTCCATTGCTCACCCATGACTCGGGTGTGGCGGTTTTGCTTTTATTTTTGGCGAGCGGCGGCGAAGGAACCAACTCCGTCTGTGCCGCAGTCTTCTTGTCGCGATATTCCGTTACTTCCGCTTGCAGTTTTGGAAAGGAACTCTGGAAGGCAGTTCGTAACGCGTCCGCGCCGAGCAAACCGGTCGCACCTTCTTTCTCGCGATCTGAAAAAGAATGGTTAAGCGCGGCGCTCATCCGCTTGATCAATTCCTCCTGCCCCATCGAACTCAGGTCGAGAATCAAACCTTTAATGCCCCAGGCGACCTGCTGCGCGGCTTTGATTTTTGCGGCATCGGACTTCGGCAAATTTGCAAGATCCGCATCGCCGAGACTATCGAGGGCCGCGCGAAGATTCGGGTCGGACGAAAGGAGAAGACGCATGAAAGGTGTCATCGGCTGATCAGCGTCTTCCGGCCATTCGCCAATGCCGTATTCCCCCGTGAGAACGCGGTCATCCATACGCGGTATCGCGATAAATGCGATGCCAGCCTTCACAGCGCCCTTTCCTTTGATTTGGTCCTCATGACAGGACGCGCAGATTGCTTCAAACGGTTTGAGCACCATCGTGCCTCCTTTTAAATCGGTCTGGTGACAATTCAGGCAGGACTGCGGGGCGGATTTCGCAAAATCGCCTTCTTTGAAATGCTTGTTCCAATGCGAATCATGGTCGAAAATAATTCTCGTGCGGCGATCAAACGGATATTTGGTAAACTCCGGATGGCCCTTGGCGAAACCTGCAAACTGGACGGCATGGCAATTCTGGCATTGATTGTTGCTCAGAGATTTCAAATCAAAATTCTGACCACGATGTTCGTTATGGCAGGTGGAGCAAGCCAACTGATCGCCAGAGGAATGAGCTGGGCTCGCGATCAGCGATGCGAATTGCAATCCGGCAGGCGCTTCCGAGGATTTACTCTTCTGTTCCGCATTTCGAGTTAGTGACTCCAATCGATCCTCTGGCAGCGAATGCGGATGCGCGGGAGCCTTTCCAACGTTGTGGCAGTGCAAGCAAAGCTGAGAGTTCGGATTTCCTCCCATGGCATGGGTGTCTTTCATCAGCCATTCAATCGGCCTGCCCGCCGCGCCTTCGTGACAATCTGCGCATTGGGACCCGGACGAGGCATGGCCAAAACTCAATTCGCCTGGTGAAATGAGTTTCGAACCGCGCGACGAGGTGAAGACCAGAAAAATAAAGCCCAAACTGGCTGCGAGAACAAACAACACGATCAATCCTCGTAGCGCCCGAAGGCTTCGCACGGGGTTGCATTTTGGGATGGGACGGCAGCAGGAACCATCAGGACTCGGTCCATCGGGACAAGGACCGCCTTGCATTGAGGGACGTGTGCAAAACCATCGGTCGCCTTTTCGCAGCGGGCGGCATTCGGCGGTCGCACCGCAATTGCCTTTTGCGTCGGGTCCGGCGACGCAACCTTCCCCCAGGCAAGCGCGCCCGCAGACCCATTTTTGATTGGGGCGCTCGTAAAAGCTTTTCTTGAAACTGAATTCCTGGAGCCAGCGCTTCATGCCATTATGAGAGTGACCACGCGAGAGCGCCGTGAATGATGGCAAACACGATCAGAGAATAGGTCAACGGAATATGGACGAACAGCCAGCCTTTAAGCACGGCTTGTCCGCACAGTTGAAAATCAAGATTGTCCTTCTTGCGAATCAGCTCCGCAATCTGCGCCATGACTTCCCGTTCCTGCGTATTCAGATAACGATCCATCGCCTCCACTTCGGAAATCAATTTGAAGAGCGGTCGGCGGTTGCCCATGAGGTGGCTCAGATAAAATCGCGGACCCGCAAAATAGTCTTTGAGATTCGATTCGTAGAAATCGGCGATGGTCGACGAATTGTTGGCCGTGATGGATTGGACGACCAATTCCTCGGCTTCGTTGCGGACGGCAGCGCGCATGGCCGGGACGCGCTCGAAGATCAAATTCTCCCCGTGGATGGTCAGACGGGACGGAATCAGTCGCGAAATCGCCAAGCCGACGAATCCGCTTCCAGCAACTGCAAGAAATAAAACCGCCAGGATTATTTCCAACGTTCCGTTGGGCATTCGCCATCCCGTATGCAGCCCAAAAAGGAAAACCGAAACAAAACCTGCGTAGATATGAATCTGGGTCCAGGTGGAAGCACGCAGCAACGGAAGGAAGGGCAATTTTTTTCGCGCGTTGAAAAAAGTTAGAGCAAACACAATTGTCAGGAGAATAATCCCCGAAACAATCGCGGCGGAGCGAAGGCGAATCGCCAGCGCATAGTTGATCGACCAGAATACAAATGCGCTCAGGAGCACCAGAGAGAAACCCAAATAGCGGCGTGAGCGAAATGTCATTTTCGGTTGAACCATTCGGCGAGTCGATCCACGTCGCGCATATCGACGCGAATCATCGCATCGTGCGGGCAGGCGTTGGCGCAAGCCGGGCCCGTGATTTGAGCAGAGCATAGGTCACACTTGGCCGCCTTTTGAATCGGTTGATTGGTGGCCTGGTCGTAGTAGGGTTGGCCGTCCGTGCCGCGTGCATAAACCATCTGGATGTTGTCGTACGGACAACTGTTCGCGCAGGTCGCGCAACCGATGCACGTATTGTCGTTGATCACGACCCGACCGTGGGCTGAATCCCGGTGAATCGCGCCGGTGGGGCATCCAATCATGCAAACCGGGTCCTGGCAATGCATGCACGAATTTGCGATCATGAATCCGCCGTTAACGGGACCGTGACGGATAAAGCGGGGATTATTGTTGTGAGTCGAGGCGCAGGCGCGCACGCAATCGTCGCAGCGCGTGCAGCGCTCCATGTCGATTATCATGGTGGCTGTCCCATTGATGAAACGACGATCAACCAAAAATTCCAAAATTTCCGGCCTGATCGCCCGGCTTCGCGAGGGACGGATTGGTTCCGGGGAGGACTGCATTTCGAGCGCGGGCGGTGAATTCTTCGAGCCCGGCAATGTGGGCAGAACGAATTGTTCCAGAATTTGAGTCGGGACAAATAACACATCCACATAGCCCAAAGCGCGTAACGAACGCTGGAACGGGCGCTGGGTTCCATTGCGCCAGTTCTCGGAAACTTCATCAAAGCCAAACGTCTGGCCGCGCCCGAGGTAACTGACCGTGCGCTGGCCGTGATTGTA
>JBDSIW010000414.1:0-2836 GCA_039917795.1 Verrucomicrobiota bacterium
AAATCTTCGCCAGCTCCAGGACAAATCCGCGCTCGACGAAATTTTTTTGGCGCTGAACGAATCTCAAAACTCAAATCTCGGAACTCAAAAATCTCGCAAGCCAATTTTGGTGAAGATTGCGCCTGACCTTTCCTTCGATGCTTTGGACGAAATTTTGGAGTTGGTTTCGTCGCGCCGGATTTCCGGCATCGTCGCGAGCAACACGACCATCGCCCGCCCGCAAACATCCAAGCGCTGCCTGGAAAAAATCTATTCGGAAACGGGCGGCTTGAGCGGGCGGCCGCTTCGCCAACGGAGCATTGAAATGATCCGCCACATCTTTAAACAAACTCGCGGTGCGCTGCCGATTATTGGTGTGGGCGGAGTTTTTGACGCCGCCGACGCTTTCGCAAAGATCAGGGCAGGCGCCTCGCTCGTTCAGATTTACACGGGCCTTGTTTACGAAGGGCCATCTATCGCCAGGAATATCGTTACGAAATTGAAACGGCGGCTGGCAGAAGAAGGATTTGCGGGATTGAAGGATGCCGTGGGGGTGGGCGCTGCGCCTCATCGGACCGCGGGTCTGTGACCCGCGTCAGCCATTGTGATTTCAGGATGAAGAAGTTGTCAGTCTGCCTGCGGTTCCAATTTGCTGATCGCGTCCATGATCTCGTCCGCGATCTGTTGATAAATTTCCTTCAATCGAGGTTTTGAGCAGGTCTTCGCTTCGGCGCGGAGCGCTTGGAACATCAGCGGTTCGCCGTACTTCACGCTCACTCGTCGCGGGTGTGGAAATTTGATGTGTTTGCCATACGCCTCGAACGTCCCAAAGACCCGCACTGGAACGACCGGCGCGTCCGATTTAATCACGGTCAAGCCGATGCCAGATCGCGAGGGTTGTAATTTTCCATCCAGCGTGCGCGTTCCTTCCGGAAACAAAATAATGGCCGCGCCGTTGTGCAAGCGGTCGAGAATCGCCTTCAATCCCCTTGCGCCGCCGCCGTCGCGATCCACGGGCACCGCGTTCCACGAACGGAGCAGCGCGCCCACTCCGGGAAAACGGAAGAGAGATTCACGCGCCAGGAAATTGATGTCGCGGCGAAACCCGCAACCAACCAATGGAGGGTCAAGAAAACTGGCGTGGTTCGAGGCGAGAATCAGGGGGCCGCTTTGGGGAACGCGTTCGGGATTGTAAACTTTCCAGTGAAAGTAAGTGGCATACATCAGCCGGAAAAGACTCCAGCCAATGAAGTAACTGAGGTTCATTTAAGCTTGGCTTCAACTTTTTCCGCAGCGCGTTTTGGATCCTGTTCCAGCCGCTTTCGCACTTCGTCGATAATCAACGCGCTCGTCTGCTCAACGGTTTGGCCCGAGTTGTTGATCACCATCGCCCCGAGAGCGATCATCAAGGGCGCGGACGCACGCTGGCTGTCGCGCTGATCCCGCATGGCGAGATTTTCGTCCAATCCCTCGGCGGAGCGGCGTTTGGATCGCTCCTTCAGGCAGGCATCGAGGTAAAATTTAAAACCCGTTTCCGGAAAAACATTGGTGCCAATGTCGCGTCCCTCCATCACGAGGTTGCCAAACTGGATGCATTCGCGTTGTTTGAGCTTCATCCAATCGCGCACTTTGGGAAACGCGGCAATGTGCGATGTGGCGGAAGTCACTTCCGCCGTCCGGATTTCCTTGTCGGGAAAATATCCATCCACCAGCAAATGCACTTTGCCATCAACGCATTCCAGCGTTGTTTTCCATTTCCGGCAGAGCGCGCCGACCGCTTTGGGATCATCGATATCCACCTTTTTTTGCAAACAAGACCACGCCAGCGTGCGATACATCGCGCCGGTATCGACGTAAGCGTAGCCGAGCGCCTTGGCGATGCGTTTGGCGTTGGTGCTCTTGCCGCTGGCGCTGGTGCCGTCGATGGCGATGACAATGGGTTGGTTCAAACTTTAGAGCTCAAGATTCGACAGAATTCACACAATTTACAAACCATTCTGAAAATTCTGAATTTCTGCCTGATTCAGTCTGCAAACAATTCCTCGTGCGTCAGCGTTCGACCCGTTTTTCCATCGAGAATTTTGGCGCCCAGGCCGTGCGGTGGCCGGGCCGCCAGCTTCTGGAAAAAATTGGGAAACGTTTTCTTCACGCACGCCGGATTCTTGATTTTTATTCCGGGAACTTTCAATCCCAGAATCGAAAAACACATCGCCATACGATGATCGTTGTAGGTTTCAATTTCCGCGCCGTGAAGTTGTGAAGGGTAAACCGTCAGCGTATCGCCTTCCTCGATGGCTTTCGCACCGCATTTGGTGAGTTCAGTTCGTAACGCCACGACGCGTTCGCATTCCTGGACGCGGAGGCGACTGAGTTCGGTAAACTGCATTGAATAATAACAAAGCGGAGCGAGCACGATTGCCGTCATTACGCTATCTCCTAAATCGTTTTTTCTGGAAATTTTTGGCTGGCCGTGTTGGGAATCAAACTGTTCCAAATACTTCTGATATTCAGGGTCTTGCTCTTCACGCGAAATTCCTCCGAGCAGTTGCGATATATCCTTTTCGATTCCGATAACTTGTTGAGAACCAAAAAGCGGGAGACGGTGCATCGTTAAACGGGCCAAATGCAATGGAAAGTTCGCGTCAATTTGCCATTTCGTAGCTGGCCAATTGAAAACCTTTACGGTCGAATTCCACGTGCCGCTAAGTGTAAACATATTTCCTGTTGATCCCTCGGATTTCTGTTCGAGTTGAGGATCACTGGCCGCCCAAAAATAACTTCCACTGCTCGCATCCGGCTCGATTTGAAAAGTTCCACCTTGTTTCGGAAAAACTTTGATCAATTCAAAAGTCATCGC
>JBDSIW010000415.1:0-3019 GCA_039917795.1 Verrucomicrobiota bacterium
AAGCTGATTGAGATCGGGAAGGAAGCGGTCGAGAAGAATTATTTTTCCACGCACTACCATCCCGAAGTCGGATCAGCAAAGAGCAAACAATTTGTGGAGAATTACAAAAAGCGTTACAGCGGAAAAACGCCAGATGCCCTCGCCGCGTGTGGTTATGATTCAGCCCTGGTTTTGGGCGACGCGATCAAGCGTGCGGGTAGCACGGATGGGCAAAAAATTCGCGACGCTCTCGCAGCCACCAAGGACATCGAAGCTGTGACTGGAAAAATCACGATCAACGAAAAGCGCGACGCCGTGAAATCAGCGGTCATTCTCCAGGTGGAAAACGGCAAGTATAAATTCCTGGAAACGGTTTCGCCATAACGCCGCGCCACCCCCGCGATGGAATGGTTCTTTCAGCAATTGATCAACGGCCTTGCGCTGGGAGCCATCTACGCTCTCATCGCTCTCGGTTACACGATGGTTTACGGCGTCCTGCGCTTTATCAATTTCGCCCACAGTGACGTCCTGATGCTTGGCGCATTCGCCGCGTATTTCCTCGCGCCCGGCATCGGAAAATTTTTCCCGCCGCAATCTTTTCTTGGCGCTTTTGTCATCACCATCCTGGCTGCGGCGCTCTGCGCGGTGATTGGAATGACCATCGAATTTCTGGCCTATCGGCCGTTGCGCAAACGGCCGAAGCTCACTGTTCTCATCACCGCCATTGGCGTTTCTTTGTTCATCGAGTTCACTGCGCAGCATAAGGGGGTTTTCGGGAGCGGGACGCGCGCCTTTCCACAGTTGCTGCCGATGAAAGATTTTCACTTTGGGCCGCTGGTGATGAACAGCAACGACGTCGTGGTTCTGGTCACGACGGTCATACTTCTGGCCATTCTTTGGTTTATCGTTCAACACACAAAAATTGGAACGGCCATGCGCGCTGTTTCTTTCAATATGCAGGCCGCGTCGTTGATGGGAGTGAATGTAAATCGCGTCGTGTCTTTCACGTTCGGACTCGGCTCCGCGCTCGCAGCGATCGCGGGAATTTTGTATGCGATGAAAGCTCCAGGCATCGAACCGCTCATGGGGATCCAGCCTGGGTTGCGCGCGTTCATCGCCGCGGTGCTGGGAGGAATTGGAAACCTGCCGGGCGCAGCGCTGGGCGGAATTGTCCTCGGAGTGGTGGAAACGTTCGCGGGCGGCATTCCGGGCGTGTCGAACTATCGCGACGGAATCGCCTTCGCCATGTTGATTGCCATCCTCATTTTCCGTCCGACCGGCCTGCTTGGAAAGGGGCAGATCGAAAAAGTATGACGATGCATTCTGGCGCAAAGCGATCTTTGCTCGTGGCGATAGTGGTGGCAATTGCGCTGTCTCCCCTGCTTGCGAAATCGGTCAATGGTTATTACCTCGGCATCCTCGTGGATATTGCGATCAATATTATTCTCGCGGTGAGCCTGAATCTGATCAATGGCCACACCGGACAGTTCAGCCTCGGTCACGCTGGTTTCATGGCGGTGGGAGGATACAGCGCGGCAAAATTAACTCTCACGCTGCAAGCCGCCGTGCCGCCGTGGGCGCATCCGCTTCTTTTCGCCGCAGCACTTTTGCTGGGAGGATTCATGGCTGCGGTGGTGGGTTTGGCAGTGGGAGTTCCTTCATTACGTCTGCGCGGCGACTATCTCGCGATCGTTACGCTCGGCTTTGGCGAAATCATTCGCGTCATTTTCCAGACAACGGAGTTTTTCGGTGCGGCTACCGGTCTGCCCGGCATCGCTGAATGGGCAACTTTTGGTTGGGCCTGGGCTTTGGCGGCTCTCACCGTCTTTGTCGTCGGCAGTCTGGTGAACTCAACTTATGGGCGAGGGTTTATCGCCGTGCATGATGATGAGGTTTCGGCCAGCGCGATGGGAATCAATCCGGTTCGTTACAAGGTCACGGCGTTTGTCATCGGCGCTTTTTTCGCGGGAATTGCCGGAGGATTGTTCGCGCATCACAAAAGATTTCTGTCGCCGACCAGTTTCGATTTCATGAAGAGCATCGACATTGTCGTCATGGTGATTCTCGGAGGAATGGGTCGGACTCCAGGTGTGGTTGCCGCGGCGGTGATCCTGACCGTTCTGCCGGAGGTGCTGCGCAGCTTTGCGGAGTATCGGATGATTATTTATTCCTTGCTGATCATTGGCCTGATGATTCTCCGGCCGCAGGGTTTGTTTACTTTCACGAAACCACTGGCTCGAAAAACATGAGCGAAGCGCTGCTCCAACTCGACCACGTCACGATCCGTTTTGGCGGGTTGACGGCGGTTTCCGATTTGGATTTTCGTCTGGGCGAACAGGAACTCGTTGGCCTCATCGGTCCGAATGGCGCGGGCAAGACGACGGTGTTCAATCTTATCACCGGCGTTTATCAGCCCACGGAGGGTGCAATTCATTTTTCGGGATGTGCAACCACCTGCTTGAAACCGCACGAATTGGCCCGACTCGGAATCGCGCGAACCTTCCAGAACATCCGCCTGTTCCCGAGCCTGACGGTCTTCGACAATGTGCGCGCGGCGTTGCAGTTGCATAGGACGCACGGTATCGCCGACGCGTTGTGGCGCGGAAAACATTTCCGCGAACGTGAAAAGGCAGTGGAAAACGAAGTCATGGGGCTGCTGGAGATTTTCAATCTGGGCCGGGCGCGGGCGGAGCTTTCCACCAGCCTTCCTTACGGGGACCAACGACGTTTGGAAATCGTGCGTGCGCTCGCGACGAAACCGAAATTGCTTTGTCTCGATGAACCGGCGGCGGGGATGAATCCGACCGAGAAAGTTGAGCTGATGCGCTTGATCCGGTTTATTCAGGAGAAGTTTCGCATCACGATTCTGCTCGTCGAACACGACATGACGGTGGTGATGGGAGTTTGCGAGCGGATCGCGGTGCTCGATTACGGGATCAAGATCGCCGAGGGAACCCCGAGCGAAGTGCAGTGCAATCCGAAGGTGATCGAGGCGTATCTTGGAGAGGAATTAAAAATTCAAAATTAAAAATGAAAAAAG
>JBDSIW010000416.1:0-10631 GCA_039917795.1 Verrucomicrobiota bacterium
ACTGTGACGGAAGTGAAGGGCTTTGGTCGGCAAAAAGGGCATACTGAAATTTACCGCGGCAGCGAATACACCGTCGATTTTCTCCCCAAGATAAAAATAGAAGTGGTTCTTTCTGACGAACGTGTCGAGGCAGCGGTGGATGCCATCGTGAAGGCGGCGAAAACGGGAAAGATTGGTGACGGAAAAGTTTTTGTCAGTCCGATCGAGAATGCGGTGCGTATTCGCACTGCTGAAACCGGCGAAAAAGCGGTTTAAGGTTACCTCGCCAAAGCCGGCCATAGGATAGGATAACTGTCCCCAAGCAAAAACCGAAATTATGGCAACAACCCCGTGCTCTATCGCCTTGTTTTGGAGCCACACAACTTTTTTCACGGAATTCTCCCTCGCGTGTTCTGAAACGCTTGCACAATGAAATCTTTGGATTTTAAAAACGGATTTTCTGCGATGATGAATTCAGAAATGCTGACCACTTCCTTTATTCTTTTTTGAAGACAAGAATCGCGGGCGATTTTGATTTTTTTTTGCTAATGAAGACCTGAGTGAAATCTAAGGGAAACCCCCATTTTTAAAGGGGTTTTGCAATGTGAATAACTTGTTTACAAGAGTTAATATGTTGTCCTCGCTAGTCATTTCGCCGTTGAATACAAACACTCGCTCCTAGGGTTGAATGTAAAAAGGCTGGAAAAAATGCCAATGTTGTTTGTAAACGAGTGGGAATGAACCTTAAAAGGTTGTAGGAAAGAGGGTTGCGTGATCAGGTATGGGGTCGTTATAAAAGTTGGGATTCGACAAGAGATTTCTCAAATTTTTTTTAAAATGGAATTTAAAGACCGAAAATCGCCATTTCTGGGGGCGTTAACGTTGTTCGGTGAATAAAGTCAAACGGAGAATCAATGGAAGCATCTGCGGAAAAAATTTGGAGCGACGCGCAACAGCTGCTGCGTTCAATGCTGAACTCAGATATTTATAATCTTTGGTTTCTGCCGATTCGAGCCGTTTCCTGCCAAGCAGAAATTTTGACGTTGGAGGTCGCGAACGATTTTTGTGAGGTCTGGCTGAAAGATAACTACTTGGGATTGATCCGTGATGTCCTCCTGCACGCGTCGGGGCAATCTTTGAATATCAAATTTCAAGTTGCCTCGGGAACGGTCAGAGGACCCGATCCTATTACGTCTGCCAGGAACAAACCAAAAGCAGATGTGGAGCAAGAACGTAGCACAGTTGTTAATCGCGAACTGCTGCTGAATCCCAAAAATACCTTTGATACTTTTGTCGTGGGGGAAACCAATAATCACGCGCACGCTGCAGCTTTTGCCGTGGCGCAGGCACCGGGCAAATCCTACAATCCACTTTTTCTTTACGGGGGAGTCGGATTGGGAAAAACCCACCTGTTGCATGCGATCGGACAATATGTAGCGTCTCACAAAAAAACAGCGCGGGTCTCCTATGTTTCCTCGGAGAAATTCACCAACGAATACATCGATGCGATTCAAAACAACAAGTTGTCGGCGTTTCGCAAACGCTATCGACAGACCGATGTGTTGCTGATTGATGACATCCAGTTTCTCGCGGGCAAAGAGCGCATTCAGGAGGAGTTTTTCCACACGTTTAACACCCTTCACGAAGCCCACAAACAAATCGTCCTGACGTGCGATCGGCCAGCGAGCGAGATCCAAAATCTTGAACATCGACTCGTCTCCCGCTTTGAATGGGGACTCGTCACGGATATGCAGCCACCTGACGTCGAGACTCGTCTGGCGATTCTTCGAAAAAAGGCCGCTGCGATGGGAGTGGAATTGCCCGACGAGATACTAAATTTCCTGGGCCATCGGATCCGGACCAATATCCGCCGGCTGGAAGGTGCGTTGATCCGCGTGACGGCCTACGCGTCGCTCACGGGAAAGAAACTCACTCTGGAAATCGTCGAAGGATTGCTTCGCGAGGTTTTGCACGAGGAAGGCCGCTTCACGATCAATATCGATGTGATCCAAAAGCGGGTTGCCGAACATTTTGATATTCGGCTGGCCGACATGACCAGCAAACGCCGTCCTGAAAACATCGCTTTCCCGAGACAGATCGCCATGTTTCTCGCCCGGCAAATGACAGAAAGCTCACTGAACACGATTGGTGAGGCGTTTGGCGGCCGGGACCACGGCACGGTTTTGCACGCTTGCAGGCTTGTCAAAGGACGAATGGAAGTGGATTCCAATGTTCGCCAGGTCGTAAGTTACTTGGAAAAACAGCTGTTGCGGTAAAAGGCTTTTTAATTCTTGAGTTAGTTCTGGAGAAATTCCGGGTTCACTGGCCAATCGACGATTCCCATTTATGTTCCAACCAGGAGCTGAAATTTTTCATGCCGCTTATTGAAGTTCAAGGCCTCACCAAAGCCTTTCGCACCTACAAAAAGCAGCCTGGTTTTGCGGGCGCCATGCGTGGACTCTTCCATCGTAAATACGAGCAGACGGTCGCGGTGAAGGACGTCAGCTTCACCGTCGAGGAAGGCGAACTCGTCGGCTTTCTCGGCCCCAATGGCGCGGGAAAGACGAGCACGCTGAAAATGTTGTCCGGACTTCTTTATCCCACCAGTGGCTCGGCGCGCGTGCTCGGCTACACGCCATGGGAGCGAGAGGATGGGTACCGTCGCCAATTCGCGCTTCTCCTTGGCCAGAAGAATCAACTCTGGTGGGATTTACCCGCGCGTGAATCGCTCGAACTGAACAGCAAGATTTATGGGATCGACGAGAAATTATTCGAGCGCACGGTGGCGGAGTTGACTGAACTTCTCGGAGTCAAAGACAAGTTGAACGTGATGGTTCGCGAACTTTCGCTGGGCGAGCGCATGAAAATGGAATTGATCGCCGCGCTGCTTCATCAGCCCAAAGTTCTGTTTCTTGATGAACCGACGATTGGCCTCGATGTCATTTCTCAAAAAACGGTTCGGGAATTTTTGCGCGCCCACAATGCTACTCGCAAAACGACAATTCTGCTGACGAGTCACTACATGGCCGACATCCAGGAGTTGTGCCAGCGCGTGATTATCATTGATCGTGGAACCATCTTTTTTGACGGTCGATTGAGCGAGATTCTGGATCGTTTTGCCGACTCAAAACTGGTCACCATCTCGTGTAGTGGCTTGGCCCATTGTCGAAAGGAAGATCTTCTCAAGTACGGGGAGGTGCTCGAACAATCCTCCGAAGCAATCAGGCTGAAGGTCAAGCGGGATCGGGTCATCCCAGTCTGCAAAGCGCTCCTGGATGAATTGCCCGTCAGCGATATTGATATCCAGGAAGTCCCGATTGAAGAAGTCATCCGCCAGATTTTTGCGCGCTGATTTCCCGAAGCTCAGGCCAATCTCACCACGATATTAACCGCCCCGCACGAGTTGCTTGGCGAGGCGAATTGCAGAAATCATGCTGGAAGGATTTGCCACCCCTTTCCCGGCGATATCGTAAGCCGTGCCGTGGTCCGGGGAAGTCCGCACGAAGGGCAGTCCCAGGGTCCAATTCACGCCATTCTCGAATGCGATCATTTTTAGCGGGATCAATCCCTGGTCATGGTACATCGCCACCACGGCGTCGAAGTCGCCACGATAGGCCTGATAAAATAAAGAATCCGCTGCGATCGGGCCGACCGCGTCCAAGCCACTCTGGCGACACGCCTCCACCACGGGCGAAATCAAATCCTTTTCTTCCGCGCCTAATTCTCCACCTTCACCGGCATGGGGATTCAACGCGCAAACTCCCACCCGAGCGCGCCCCAAACCCAGATCCTTGCAGGCTTTGGCCGAGAGGGAAATGGCGAGGTCGATTTTTTCTGCACTCAGTTGATTCGCCACCAACTTCAATGGCAAATGGGTGGTCGCCAGCGCAACGCGAAGCCATCGTCCCCGCTCATCCTGTCCGAGTAACATCATTGCGGTTTGGTTGGTCCCGGCGAGTTCGGATAGAAATTCGGTTTGCCCGATAAACGGTTGTCCGCTCCGCAGAATGGACTCTTTGTTAACCGGCGCTGTGACTAAGGCGTCCGTTTCAAACCGCAGGCAACGCTGCGCGCCGTCGGTCAGCCAGGCGATCGCCGCGCGAGCGACTGCGGGCGATCCCAAGGCGGGCTCCTTCGGCAATGCGCCCGTCAGCGGATTGTGCAAACAAAACCGGCCGGAAGCTCTTTTGGGTTCGGAGATTTCCAGCGGAAGATTTAATCCAAGCTGTTCGTTGAGTTGGCGGGTGCGTTCGATCTCGCCAATCAAAAGATAACGGCAATCGTCGGCATCCATCTCCGCGGCGAGCGATTTGAGAGTGACCTCCGGTCCGATGCCGGTCACGTCACCCATTGAAATTGCAATCCATCCAGTCATAAATTTGGGAAGAAACCGCGGTGGAAAAAAATCTTCCCGGTTGCGTTGCTCATCTTCGGCAGGGTTTCACGGCGCACCGGGTTCGTTAAAAATAGCGCACGAAGGATTTCGCCTTGAGCCGGTCGATCCATTTTTTGCGCAGCCGCGCGGATTCCTGGTCTTTCAACGTCTTCTCAACGTCTTCACGCACCTCATCCAGTGTCCGCACGTGGGCCAGGTGAACTTCATCCACTTGAAGAAGGAAACAGGCCTCGGGAAATTCAATGACTTTGCTCCGTTCGCCGGCCTTGAGGGAAAACGCAACGTCCACCAATTCCTTTTTCAAATCGCTTTTGCCTTGCTCAACCCATCCGCGGTCCCCGCCTTCCGCGCGTTGCGCGCCGTCGGAATAAATGGTCGCCATCTCGGCAAAGGCGGCGCCTTCTTCGATTTTTTTCAATACTTCTTCCGCCAGCTTACTGGCGGTGCCGGGAGCGGAGCCTTCGGGCTGGTTGATCGAGATCATGCGCAATTTCACCTGGTCACTCACTTTGAATTTTTCCTGGTTTTCCTTGTAGTACCTTTCGATCTTGAACGGAGAAATCAGGATCTTTTGCGCGGAATTATTTTGGTCGCTCAAATAACTGACGATGATTTTTTCGCGCTGCTGTTGGCGGTAGGACTCGGTCGTCATCCCTTCGCTTTGCAGCGTCTTCGTCAGTTTGGCGCGATCACCGTAAAAGTTTTTGCGAATCTCCTCGCGGATGGCGTCGTCGATAAAAGTCTCGGGCAAATTATATCCCGCGCTTTTGAATTCCGCCAAAATCAACTGGCGCTCCACCAATTCCTCGATCCTTTGGGTGCGAAGCTCCTGCCGTTTTTTTTCCAATTCCTGCGGCTGGTTGCGGTATTGCCGATAAAGCATTTCGTCGAAGGGCTCGATACCTCTCAAGACCTGGTCGTAGGTGATCACCGTTTCGTTGACAATGGCGTTGATTCCGTTGACCAGTTCGGCCTGGAGAAGTCCGGAGGCGCAAAGCAAAACCAATAAAATGAGGCGAAGGGCGCACATGCAACGGCGATAGTAAACGCGACCAAATGAACGTCAAGCGTCCCGCGCCTGAAAAGAATCGCTCGGTTGCATTTCGTCCGCCTGATAAACTGCGCCATGCCGTTGAGGTTTGATGAAACGACAAAAACTCTAACTGTTTCCGTGCGCGAACTGGCCGAGACGGGCGGGTTTCATCATGTGGGCTTCGAACGCGGCGAAAGCTGGAACCGGCTCGGCCTTGGTGCGGACCTGCATTCCCAGGTTTTGAAATCCCGCCACACCGGAAACGCCGCTTACCTCAGCGAAGTCCATCTGGAGCAACGCGTCGCGGTCGGGGAATGGACCGCGATCATCACAGGACGGCTTGACGGCTGCGTTCCGCAGGAAGACGGCGTTTGGCTGGTAGAAGAATTCAAATCAGCCTACGCACCCAGTACGCACATCCGTCCGTTTGGACCCGGTTTCGAGCGTCATCGTCGCCAACTTTTGATTTATTGCCACCTTTGGTGGCAATTGGGTCATTCGCCGGTTCACGCGGCGCTCGTTTACCTCGACATCGCCACTGGAAAAGAATTCCCGTTTGAAATCCCTTACGACGCGGGAGTGGAACAAAGAGTAATCGAGACGCGGCTCCTGGAGTTAATCGCGATCTGGAAAGCTGAAGAAATCGTTCGCAAACGAAAAGCGCTGATCGCCGCGAATCTGCCGTTCCCGCATTCATCGCCGCGCTCCGGGCAGGCGGTTTTGATCGCGGCAATTCGCGCCGCGGTCCAATCACAGGAGAATCTTTTGGCGGAGGCACCGACCGGTTCCGGTAAAACGGCGGCGGGACTTCATCCGGCGCTGGCCGAAGCCCTTTCGTCTGGCCGGCAACTTTACTTTCTCACCGCCAAAACCTTGCAACAGAAAATGGCTGGTGACGCGCTGATTGCCATGAATCGCGCCGGTGGTTTTCGCACGCTGCAAATGCGTTCCAAGGAAAAAATGTGCGCCAATGACCGCGTCATTTGCCACGAGGATTTCTGCCCGTACGCCAGGAATTATCCGGAGAAAATGGAGAAATCCAAATTGCTCGAACGGCTGATCGAAACGCAGCCGCATCACGATCCCGCCGCCGTTTTCGATGAGGCCAAGCTGGAGAAGGTTTGTCCGTTCGAGGTGCAGCTTGAGCTTGCTTCCCGCGCCGATGCAGTGGTCGCGGATTACAATTATATTTTTGACCCTGGTGTGTCGATGCGGGAACTCGACGACTTGGAAAATACGATTCTCCTCGTGGACGAAGCGCACAACTTGCCGGACCGCGCGCGTCAGATTTATTCGCCCGAACTGCGCGAGGAACATTTTCAGGCGGCGTTGAATCTCCTCGACGAGCAAAAACCGAAGACGTCGCGACTGAGGCGCACGGTTCGAGGACAGAAGTGTGACCTGCAGGCGGTTCTGCTCCTCGATGAAACCGTCGAACAAACGGGTTATCTTTTCGATGAGATTGGCGAGACTTTCAGGGCGGTGATGGCGCAACTCCAGGCGACGTCCAATATTCTTGGTGAGGATTCATCCATCGCCGAGACCGCTCCGCCTGAAAAGGAACTCCGCGAAATCTGGAAACTCTGGGAAGCGCGCTTCATCGAATACCTTTCCTGGAAACGGGAAAACAAAGTGGTCGCCACGGAAGACATGATCGTGGACTGCCATTTTGCACTGCAGCGATTCATTTCAACGCTCAATTTGTTTGGACCAGGATTTTCCTGCGTGGTTGAACGAACCAATTCCGGGATTCGCCTCGCAATCATTTGCCTTGATCCCGCGCGGCCGCTTGCGCCCATTTTCGCAGCTGCATCGTCCTCGATTCTTCTTTCCGCCACGCTTCAGCCGGTTGAAACCACGCGGCGCGTCCTGGGATTGGATCGCGCGTGGACCCGGGCGATTTCATTGCCGCCCCCTTTTCCACGCGAGAACCGGAGAATCCTGATTCTCCCGCAGGTGCGAACCACCTTTGGCGCCCGCGAAAAAAACTTTCCGCGGATCGCTACACTGGTGGCCGAGATGGCTGAAGCCGTTCCGGGCAACGTGCTGGTCTTATTTCCGAGCTACATCTTCTTGAGCAAGGTCGCCGAACTGATGCCGTCCACTTCAGCCACACTTTTGCGCCAGCGGCCAAATGTTCCTGACGTGGAACGGCAGGAAATTCTGCGCGCGTTGTCGTCGGGCAGGGCGCGTCAATCTTTGCGGGCCGGGCATGAGTTAATCACGAGTGGCGCGCACGATGTGACTCTTCCTCCAAGCGCGCCTCAAAGAATTCTTTTGTTCGCTGTGCTCGGGGGAATGTATGCCGAGGGCGTCGATTATCCCGGGGAACTTTTGTCCGCCGTATTCGTCGTCTCACCCGCGTTGCCGCAAGTTTCCTTCGAGCGCGAATTGTTGCGCCGCTACTTCGATGACCAGGAAGGAGCCGGATTTGATTACGCTTATTTGCAACCGGGGATGACGCGCGTGATCCAGGCGGCCGGTAGGTTGATTCGCAGCGAGACGGACCGGGGTGTCATCGCATTAATTTGCCAGCGGTTCCTCCAGATGCCTTACGCGGATTACGTGCCGAAAGATTGGTTCGACGAAACGCCTGCGGAACTGATTGCGCAAAATCCCGCAGAAGAAATCCGGAAGTTTTTTTCTACTTAACGATTTGGTTTGCCACCCAGGCCTTGAGCCGGATTTCCAAAATATCCAGAGGCAATGCGCCGCTACCAAGAATCTGGTCGTGGAATTTTCTTATATCGAATTTGTCCCCCAGTTTTTCCCGCGCGTAATTTCGGAGTTCCTGAATTTTCAACTGGCCAATCTTGTAAGCCAGCGCCTGCCCCGGCCAAACGATGTAGCGATCCACCTCCACGGTGACGTCATGTTCGTTCTTGCTCGCGTTGGCCAGGAAGTAATCGATCGCCTGCCGGCGCGTCCAACCCATCGAGTGAATCCCGGTGTCCACCACGAGGCGGATCGCGCGCCACATCTCGTAGGTGAGCTGGCCGAATTTCATGTAGGGATCTTTGTAAAAACCCATCTCCGTGCCGAGGCTTTCCGAGTAAAGTCCCCAACCTTCCACAAAGGCCGTGTAACCGCCGTGTTTGCGAAACTCCGGCGCTTCTTCCATCTCTTGCGCGAGGGCGATCTGCAGGTGATGGCCGGGAACAGCCTCGTGCAACGTGAGGGCTTCCATTTCCCATTTGGGTCGCGTTTCGAGCGCGTAGGTGTTCGCGAAAAAATTCCCCGGCCGGCCCGCTTCCGGCGCGCCCGGTTGGTAATACGCCGTCGTTTGCGATTTCTCCGCGTAACTCGGTATCGGAATTACGCCGTAAGGCAGACGTGGCAATTTCCCGAAAAGTTTTGCCAGCTCCGGGTCCACTCGTTTGGCGATGTCGCGATAGCCCCGCAAAAGTTCCTCCGCGTTGGTGTAATAAAACTTCGGATCCTTGCGCAGAAACGTGAGGAAATCTTCGAAGCTGCCTTTGAATCCAGTCTGCTTTATGACTTTGTCCATTTCGCCGCGAATGCGTTTCACTTCCGAGAGACCCAGCTGATGAATTTCGCTCGGCGACAGGGATGTCGTGGTCCGCTCGCGCACGTTGTAGGCGTACCAGGCTTTGCCGTTGGGCAAATCAAGCATGGCAATGCTTTCGCGCGCGCCCGGCACGTAACTCGCGGCGATGAAATCATGCAGTTTGCCAAACGCGGGAATTCCGCTTTCGTGGAGCGCTGCCGCCGCCGCCTTTTGCAATCGCAAGCGGTCAGCCTCAGGAATTTCCGCGGGAAAATCGGCAAATGGTTTTAACAAAGCGTTTTTTTCCGAGGCGGGCTCCATCTGATTTTTCACTTGCTGTGGAACGTCCCGCAACGTGATGCGAGGCGGAGTGACGCCGGCGTCCAAACCTTTCTTGAGCAAGGCCACAGTCTGCTCGATCACCTTCGGTAGTTGCAGCAAACGCGCAATCAGATCCTCGTAATCCTTTACCGAAGTGTGCGGCGCAATTTCCAACATGCGTGCGGCGTCCTGCTGGATGCCGTCGAGTTGCGAGAGTTGAAGATATTCGGAGGGAAAAGCGGCGCCCTCGATTGCTCTTTCCTGGTTCCTTTTGAAGAGATCGTAGTTCAGTTTCTCAGCGGAATTCAGTTTCTCGCGATGAATGGATTGGATGGCTTTGAGCGGTGCCTGCAATTCAACTTTGCGGCGTTCCAGCGCTTCAATCGAGAGGTCGGTCCAGCGGTCGTTCTGTCCCGGATAGCCCACGTCCGTGGCGAACTCGGGATATTCGTGCATCGTGTAATCCCATGACAGTTTCAACAACGCATTGAGGCGGACGCTATCCTGATTCGTGCTCCCGGCGATGACGGCGCAATCCCGTTCGAAGGCAGTGGCCGCAACGGCGGACAGGGCAGGAGCGCAAAGAAAAATCACAAAACTGGAAAACAAAAGTGAGCGATTCATAGCAGCATATTTATCAGACGTTTTGAAAAGTGCGATGACAGCCGCGCCGGGTTCCAGCCTACAGGTTCCGGACTCGTCCAGAGTCCAGTTGAAAATACTCTTTTGCGCAGAATAGCGTTCTTACCGGCGCAGCATCCCCGGCATTCCGCCTCCCATTTTCGACATCATCTTTTGGAACTTGCCCATCTTTTTCATCATCTGCTGCATTTGTCCAAAGCGGTTGAGCAGATTGTTCAGTTCCGAAACATTCACGCCGCTGCCCTTGGCGATGCGCACGCGGCGCTTGGCGTTCAAGATCGTTGGGTTGCGTCGCTCCTGAAAAGTCATCGCGCAAATCATTCCCTCCATCCGCTTGAATTCCTTTTCCTGCTTGCCGAGATCGGCCCCTTTCAACATCTCTGATCCACCCGGCAACATTCCCACCACACTCTCGATCGAGCCGAGCTTTTTTATCTGGCGCAACTGCTCCAGGAAATCCTCCAGCGTGAATTGCCCTTTGCGCATCTTTTCCTCCATGCGCTTGGCGTCCTCTTCATCGACGGCTTCCACGGCGCGCTCGACCAAACTGACCACGTCGCCCATGCCCAAAATGCGGGACGCCATTCGCTCGGGATGAAACGGCTCGAAGTCCTCCAACTTTTCGCCGACCCCCATGAATTTAATCGGCTTGCCGGTCACGGATTTCATACTCAACGCCGCCCCGCCGCGCGCGTCGCCATCCAGCTTGGTCAAAATTGCGCCCGTGATATTGAGCGCCTTGTCGAAATGCG
>JBDSIW010000417.1:0-3665 GCA_039917795.1 Verrucomicrobiota bacterium
CAAATCCACGGTCCGCTTCCGCCCATTTCGAACTGGCGTTGCTCAATGAAAAAGAGGTCAAGGATTACGCCGCCGCCATCTACCATTACGAACAGCATTTGCGTTGGCGGCCCGCTTCCGACTACGCCGAGCGCGCCCGCGATAGAATCCGCGCCTGCAAAATGGATCTGGCCAAGAGTGAGATTCTCGCGCCGGTCAATCAAGGGATGCAGCGAGATCTCGATCGGCTTAACGCGGAAAACATCTCGCTGAAACGCCAAATCGAGGCGTTGCAACTCCAGCTCGCAGCGCGGCCGAACGGGCCGAACAACCCGCCACCCAATCCGATTGCCGCGGACCCGGTTCCCGCTCCCCTTCCCCGCCCGCGCCTCACGAACTCGGAAGCGCACTCGTTCGCCGCGGGCGCAAACCGGCCGCGCACTCACATCGTCAAACCCGGTGAAACCATCACCGCCATTTCGGCCAGATATAATGTGAAACTGACCACTTTCATGGCGGCGAACCCGAAGGCCGATCCGCGCCGCCTTAAGGTTGGGCAAAGCCTGACGATTCCAGCTCCCTCCCCTTGATTTGTCATGTTCACCCGCCTTCTGTTCGTCCTCATCACGCTGTTCTGGCTGAACATGAATTTTTTGCTCTGGCGCTCGGAATTCGCCAGCGCCAAGCGCGTCGGCAGCGCTGTTTCGCTGGAAATGGTCGTGGAAAAAATTCTGACCGCGCCTGACGCTTCGTCGCTCGAAGTCTATCATCACGGGAAAAAAATTGGCTTCTGCCGCCTGGCCGCCAGCGTGGGCATGTTGGGCAGCAAAAAATTGTCGGACGATTTTCAGCCTGAAGGAATGGTGATCAAGCCGACGAGCTACCGGCTCGATCTGGAGGGCAACGTCAATTGGGCCGATTCCACCAACCGGTTGCGGTTCGACCTTGGCCTCAAGCTCTCCACCAATCGCACCTGGCTGGAATTTGATGTGCGCGGCAATCGGCGGCCGGATTCGTGGGAGCTGCACACCAGCGCGGTTGATCAAAAAGTTCGGTTCGTGGTCGATGACGGTGTGGAACGTTGGGAGCAAGGATTTACTTTTACCGAACTGCGAAATCCCCAGGTGCTGTTGCGGGAATTCGGCGGGCCGCTCGCGCTGACCGTCTTGGGCAGCCTCGGCAACCTGGGACTGGGCAACCTCGGAAACACCAACAGCGCCAATCCGATTCTATCCTTGAAATGGGAGGCGAACAACGACTCGATGCGCTTTGGCCACTCGAAGGTCCGCGTTTACCGGCTGCACACAAAAATATTTGAGCGCTACGATGTTTTTGTTTTCGTGAGCCGCGTCGGCGAAATCCTCTGGGTCGAATTGCCCGACCAAATTATCCTGAGCAACGACGCCTTCACCCATTTTTGAACGGACGATTTGCACCACCAATCAACACTAATGATTACGAAAAAATTGTTGCTGAAAGAGGCTTTTTTCCAAATCGTCAGAGGTGCGAGTGAAGTTTTGAAATGGGTCGTTCTCGTTCGCCATGATCGAATTAATTAACCTGGTTAAAAACTTTGGCGACCTTGTCGCGGTCAACAACGTCTCGCTGACGGTGGGACGCGGCGAGTTTTTCGCGGTACTCGGCCCAAATGCGGCTGGCAAAACCACCACCATCCGGATTCTCGCCGGACTACTCAAGCCCACTTCCGGCTCAGCGCGCGTGGCGGGCTTCGACGTGCAAACCCAATCGATGGAGGCGCGCCGCCGCATCGCTTACGTGCCGGACTTTCCGTTTCTCTACGATAAGCTGACTCCTTGGGAATTCTTTCGGTTCACCGGCCAGCTTTTTCGCATGAGCGAATCCGAAATCCAATCCGTCAGCCGCGACCTCGTTCCCCGGTTCAATCTCGAGGAATTCATCAACAAGCCAATCGAAGGCCTCTCGCACGGCACAAAACAGCGCGTGGCCATCCTATCCGCGCTGCTGCATAGTCCCGAGGTTTTTGTCATCGACGAGCCGATGGTGGGCCTCGACCCGCATCATGCCCGGGTCGTGAAAGATATTTTAAAAGAACGATCCGTCGCTGGCATGACGGTTTTTCTCTCCACCCATCAATTGAGCATCGCGGAAGAAATGGCGGACCGCATCGGGATCATTCACCAGGGAAAATTGATTGCGGTTGGCACGCGTGATGAACTTCGCCGCCAAAGCGGTGCCGATGGCGCTCTAGAAAAAACTTTTCTCAGCCTCACTGCCGAGGAAAAAACTTTGGTTGAGAAAAAATAGTTCCAATGGCATCTCGCAGAAAAAAGCTTTCGATTGTTTTAATTGCGGCTGGGATCTTCCTCGTAACCATCGTTTGGCAAATAAATCGCCAGCCCCAAGGACGATTTAGAATTCCTACTGGCAACGTCATTCCAACGATCAGTTTCGGCTGGAGTCACGGACTCATTTTGGCATCGGACGGAAGCCTGTGGACTTGGGGAGAAAATGGACTCGGCTGGCCGACTCTTGGGCTGGGTAAAATTTCCGAACAGCCTGTTTTGTGTCGCATCGATAATGCGACAAATTGGATCGGCGCCTCCGCGGGACACGATCACAATCTTGCAGTGAAATCTGATGGAAGTCTTTGGGCGTGGGGAGCCAACTATCGCCAGCAATTGGGCGACGGCACAAAAACAAAGCGTGCCATTCCAGTTCGTTCATGCGCAGGAAACGATTGGCGACAAGGCATCGCTGGCAACGTATGCAGCTTTGCATTGAAAACGAACGGAACTTTGTGGGCGTGGGGCCTGAATAATTTTTGCCAATTGGGAAATGGCTCATTCAAAGACGCACCCACCGCCGTCCAGATTGGCACGGCAACAAACTGGATTAAGATTGTTGCGGGTGGCGTAAATACCGCAGGCATTCAATCCGACGGCTCTCTTTGGGTTTGGGGCGCGAATCTTTCCGTCGGTAACACCACTCCACTCAACACAAACAATCTTTTGATTCCCACTCTTCTGTCGAATGAGACAAATTGGGTGGACGCAGTTGTGGATTACAATATTGGGTTCAGCGTTAAATCGGACGGAACTTTATGGGCGTGGGGAACCGACGCGAAAATATTTATCAAAACCAACTACGATCCAACTATTCCGACTCGTGTCGGCTCAGATAACGATTGGCAAGCTTGCACGGGCGGCGGCTGCGGCCGGCATTATTTTTTATTCACGAAAAAAGATCGTTCAATCTGGGAAGCAGACGGCTCGGGCACGCTGGGCAAAGTTCCATTATCCAAAACACTGGTGGCACTCGGCGGCGGGCGTGGGAAGATCGGAGCAGCACTGACTGGCGACGGCGCAGTGTGGACCTGGGGACGCATTTTCGGAGTGCATCAATCTTTAGATCGCGCCACCGTTTTCCTGTCAAAGTTCAGTCCGCGTTTCACACCTTACTTTGAAAACTATGAAAATAAAGAAACGCCCTGGCTACTCCGCAATGTCGATTCCCCTCGATGATTTAATGGGTGCTGAAGAAGCAGATTGCGCTTTGGTCTTTGCTCGCACAACTATCCCCGCATGTTAGCCAAGGTCTGCTCGGCCGCCGTCACTGGAATCGAAGCGTACCCTATCGAGGTGGAAGTCAACGCGGGTTGGGGCGAAACCCTCATCGTGATTGTAGGCCTGCCGGACGCAGCGGTC